>CAITZN010000045.1 GCA_903896915.1 uncultured bacterium | reverse complement strand
CAGCTTGACGGTTTCGCCGAGGCGTTCGATGGCATTGATGACCGAGCGGACATTGCCGGCGCCGTAATCAAGGAGAGTTATCATGGTTTTTTCTGTTCAGGTGCTTGCAAGGAAAGGAGAGAAACAGTACAAGGTCAGGCGTGCCGGCGGTAAACGGTTTAAATCCCGTTGTTGCCCCGCGCTTGCCCGTAGGTTATGATTTTTTTAATAATCGGCCGGGAAAAATGATTTTTAGAGCAGTTTCCGGTTCAAGTCAAGATCAATTCCGTTTTCACTAATATGCAAGCCATCCTTCTCGCCGCCGGATACGGCACCCGTTTACGACCCTATACCGATGTCCGACCCAAACCCCTGTTCCCCGTGGTTAATCGACCCTTGCTGCACCGACTGCTTGATCAGTTGCGTGGTTGCAACTGTTCGCCCATCCTGGTCAACTGCCACCATCTGGCCGCCCAGCTTGAGACAGCACTTGCGGATCGGCCCGAGGTGCTCATCCAGCATGAGCCGGAAGTCCTCGGCACTGGCGGCGGTCTGCGCAAGGCCTTGAATCGGATGGACAATGACCCTATTTTGGTGATGAACGGCGATCTGTACCACCAGATTGATCTGGAACAAGTGTACCACCGGCATCTTCTCTCCAAAAACGATGTGACCCTGGCATTGCACGATTATCCCCGCTTCAACACGGTTGGAGTAGCGGGTGAGCGGGTTCAGAACTTTGTTGCCGGGGAGGGTGATCGGCTTGCGTTCACCGGCATCCACGTGGTAGATCCTGAGGTGATTGAGATGATCCCTGAACAGTGTTTTCACCACATCATCGATCTCTATCAGGCATTGGCCGTGCATGGCAGGGTAGGGTACTGCCGGGTGGATGGTGCCTCGTGGCGGGATATCGGCACTCCCGAGGATTATCTCCAGCTTCACGCCGAACTGCTCACCACTGGCAAGGAACCGGGGGGGTGGTTGATTGATCCGACAGCTCGTATCGGTGCCGAGGTGGTGCTGAAAGAGTGGGGCTGCATTGGCCCAGGAGCGGTGATCGGTGACCGGGTGCGTCTCTGTCGCTCTGTGGTTTGGAGTGGGGCGGAAGTAACTGCAGGCAGTTGGCAGAGCGACGCGATCATTACCGGTAATCCCGAGATCGACGCTGCCGCTTGCCGTTCTGCTCAGAATCGTCCATGAATACCACAACCCTTATTGCCGCTGTCGGTCAACTTCTCGGGGAAGCTGGATCATCCTGGAATGAGGTGACCGTACAGGTTGCTGTTCTGGTGCCGGATGGTTCTTCCCGCCGTTTCTTTCAGCTGCGAGGACCGGGCCGAGCGGCATTTATTGCCATCCTGCCGCCGGAAAACGATGCGCGGGGTCTGGTCGAGGCAGCAGCGTTTTTCAATATCGGTCGCCATCTTCGGGGGTGCGGTGCACCTCTCCCCGAAATCCACGCCTTTGACCCCGCCACCGGCCTGGTGCTCTGTGAGGACCTGGGCGACCGGCGTCTCTACGAACAGGTGGTTGCAGGGCAGGGGAGCCACCAACAGACTCTAGCCCTTTACGAGCAGACCGTGCGGCAGTTGGCGCGGATGCAGGTGCGGGCGGCCGAAGGCTTTGATCCCGCCTGGTGCTGGGATACACCCCGCTACGACCGCACCTTGATGCAGGAACGTGAGTCCGGCTATTTCCTTAAGGCCTGTTGTCACGATCTTCTCCAACTTACTTTCGATCAGGAGGCAGTGGAGGCTGAATGCGCACAACTCGCCACCGAGGCAGCCATCGCCCCAGCTGATTT
>CAITZN010000044.1 GCA_903896915.1 uncultured bacterium | reverse complement strand
CTGGTCCGACCTGATGATGACCATGTTTATTCTCTTCCTCACCCTCTTTGCGCACCAACGTTCCCATCAGGATGTTCTTGCCCACGGTAAACCCAATACAGTCGCCGATGAAACTATCCCGGTTCAGGCCGACGAGGCAAAATCTTCCCTGGTATTTCATCCGATTTCCCAGGAAATCTCTCGCAAGACCACAAGCCAAATGAAAGAGACCGCCTTGCCGTCGCGTGAACAAACAGGGGCTGATGTCCTAATTCGCCACAAGACTGTGTTGGAGCAACCGCAAGCCCTACCACAGCCCTCTAAACCGGAAACCTCCAAAGAGCAACAAGTTGTAGCTACGGCTCAACCACAGGAAGAACAGACGCAAACACAACCAAAACCAACGCCTCAGAGCCAGGAACAGACCAAACGAGAAGAATTGAACACCGGGATTTACGATCTATCCAAGGTGACTTTGGCTAATGAAAAGCTGGAGCGATTCGCCTCGGTCGAATTGGTTCCCGACAAGACGGTACGGATTATTCTCACCGGCGACCTGCTTTTCCCCTCCGGCCAGGCTGAATTGACGCCCAATGCTATAAACTCGCTGAAAAAGCTCTCTGGTCTTCTTAAAAAAACGCCCTACATGATCAATGTTATCGGGCATACTGACGCCCAACCGGTACGCGCCACCCGGTATCCGTCCAACTGGGAATTATCTCTCGCACGGGCAAGCCGGGTAGCACGCTTTCTCATCGACGATACCAAGATGCCGTCTACCCAGTTCAGCGTTTCTGGTTACAGTTCGTTTAGGCCCGTGAAACCCAATACCAGTGAAGAAAACCGCAAAGCAAACCGGCGGGTTGAAATCATTCTCTCCAAGGAGTTGCCACAAGCAGAGGCAGCCACACCTGCAAATCTTCAATAACCAGGCTTCATCGATGCAACGACAAAACATTATCGGACTGACCCTTTGCTGCCTCATTTTCCTAACCGGTTTTCTCTTTAAAGGTAACCTTACCTTCTACTTCAACATCGCCAGTTTCATGATCGTCGCCGGCGGCAGCGCTGCTGCGGCCCTGCTCAGTTTCCAACTCGAACGAATGGCAATCGTCTACCGGGTTGTCAAAGCCTCTTACTCCTACCAGCTGAAATCGGAAGAAGACATCGTGGACATTCTCATTGATCTCTCCATCAAATCGCGAATGGATGGTATCCTTTCGCTGCAGAAAGATGAGCATGAGACCTCCATCCTTTTTCTGCGCAGGGCTCTAGGTTGCTTGGTCGACAACTATGAACCGCAACAGATCCGCGACATCCTTAACACTGAAATGTATTTCTTCAAATTACGCCGGGAAGATAGCGAGCGGGCGTTGCGCACCATCGCCGACTTTTGCCCGGCTTTTGGTATCGTCGGTTCTGTCGCCGGACTGATTCCTATGCTGGCAGGTATCGACGATCCCACCATTATTCTTAAGACTGTTCCACTCGCCCTTACCTCAATTCTCTACGGCCTCATTTTGGCAAATTTCTTTTTCATCCCCTTTGCCGCCAACCTGCGGGAACGTACCAATCAGGAATTGCTCCTGCAAAAAATTATCATGGAAGGGATCATTGCTATTGAGTCCGAATTAAATCCGACCGTCCTCAGAACCAAGCTCCTCTCCTTTCTCACGCCTTCTGCCCGCAAGTCCGATCTGGTCCCACTTGCCAAGATTAAGGAACGTTTCCATATCAAGGAAGACGACCGCCCGGGGCCTGCAGCTTTCTAGTCGCGCCCTCTTTCATCGCTCAAAATCAAGAGTGCAAAAAACCACTGGGCGTGTATTATACGGCCGGTTCACAGTAGAGTTCCGGACACCGCCACTAATCGTTCAACATGTTGTTTTAATTATATTTACTGTTTTTTAATTCATCGAATTATTTTGCCTTTGTTTCCTGATGGCATAATGGTGGCACAGTTTTTATCAATCCTTGGACGCGATGGCTACTGGAGTTGTATCGAGAGGCGGAGCAGAGCGTTAACCATCCAGAAGCGATACGATATCAGGGCCACTATCGCATCCAAAACTAAGGTTTTTTCTTGGCCGCAATCGTACCGGCACCTCTCTTGGCAAAATGAAACTGATCAAGACCCAGCCACCCATGTTTCGAAATACGTTTTCCTCAGATGCTCCACTACAAAATCGTTGTTAGCTCCGGATGGCTACCGCCTTTCCGGTATCTTCTGAATTTAAACTGTTTCAACTCCTATGCCCGCTCCTTTTGTTCATCTGCACGTTCATACCCAGTACTCCATGCTCGACGGTGCCATCCGTATCGATGATCTTATCCAAAGAGCCAAAGACCTCGGGATGGAGGCAGTGGCCGTCACCGACCACGGTGCCATGTACGGAGCCCTTGAATTTTATGAAAAAGCCAAAAAAGCAGGAATAAAACCTCTAGTTGGCTGCGAATTTTATATGGCAGAAAACGGCATGCACCTGCATGACCGGACAGCGGGCCACAATTTTCATCTGGTTGCCCTGGCCATGGATGCTACCGGCTACGCCAACCTGATGAAACTTGCCTCTCTGGCCCAGACCAAGGGCTTTTATTACCGGCCGAGGATCGACTGGCCCACCCTCTTCGAGCACCAGGAAGGACTGATTGTGCTCACCGCCTGCCTCAAGGGCGAGATTCCCTGGCGACTGACTCACAACGATCCCGCCGGAGCCAGGGCCAAGGCCCTTGAAATACAACACGTCTTCGGTGACCGCTTCTATCTGGAGATTCAGGAAAACGGGATCCCCGAACAGGCGATCGCCAACCAGGGACTCATCGCCCTGGCCAACGAACTGGGAATCAAACTGGTGGCCACCAACGACTGCCATTATCTCTTCAAAGAGGAGTCCTACGCTCACGAAGTCCTGCTCTCCATTCAAACTGGCAAGACCATCAACGACCCCAATCGCTTCCGCTTTAACACTGACCAATTGTATTTCAAATCAGCAGATGAGATGGCCTCCCAGTTCTCCTCTTGCCCCCAGGCTTTGACCAACACCCTGGAAGTGGCTGAACGCTGCCATCTTGAACTCACATTCGGGGACAACCATTTTCCGATTTTCCCGATAACGGCTGGCGAGACCCTGGACACCGTCTTTGCCCAGGCCTGCTGGGATGGATTGAAGATACGGCTCGATCAACTTCACGAGATCGAAAAAGTAACCCCGGAACAGGAGGCTACCTACCGGGATCGGTTGACGCTGGAGATCAAGGTTATCCAAAAAATGGGTTTTTCCGGCTACTTTCTCATAGTGGCTGACTTCATCAACTGGGCCAAACAACAAAAAATTCCGGTCGGCCCAGGTCGCGGCTCCGGCGCGGGCAGTCTCGCCGCTTATGCCTTATCGATCACCGATATCGATCCCCTGCCGTACGGCCTGCTCTTCGAACG
>CAITZN010000043.1 GCA_903896915.1 uncultured bacterium | reverse complement strand
TCGCCCACCTGATCCAGCCACCAGCCGCTCTCCGCAGGCAGCAGGCCCACGGCCCGCCGCCAACTAGGTGCCGCCACCGCATCAGCTTTGATATCGCCAAGCTGCATACTGCCGGTTCGCGGATCGAGATCGGCGATCGCCCTAAGCAGCAGGCTCTTGCCCGCTCCGGAAGCCCCCCGGAGTCCCACACACTCCCCGGCCTTGATGCGGAAAGAATAAGGCCCGCGGTTCTGAAAGCTCAAATTCTGGATTTCAAGATACAGCATATGGGTCCTTGACCAAAAAAATAACACGGATGGCACGGTGAAATGGCGAATGTGACGATTGACCATGAATCGCCAGGGTTGACTGACTTTGGTTGTGCATGATTCTAGGGGAGGGAAGTCAGTTGCCGGGCAGCACCATCATTTCAGACTGTTGAAGCTCCCCCGTTTACCGGCAGAGTAACACTGAAGGCACTGCCCTCGTCAGGACGGCTGGTCACGGAGATGACACCATGATGCTGTTCAACAATGTTCTTGGCGATGGTCAACCCAAGACCGGTGCCGCGATTCTTGTCGGTGTAGAAAGGGGTAAAAATCTGATCGATCTTCTCCGGAGAAATGCCGATACCCGTATCCGTTACTTCGAGCACCACGGTGGCTTGTTCCTGGTCCACCCTGGTTTGCACCATAATATCACCGCCATAGGGCATGGCCTGCGTCGCATTGAACACGATATTGAATACAACCTGATAGACCTGCTCGCTATCCATGAAAATCTCAGGCAGATCGCCAAGTTCGGTGCGCACCACTACCGATTTTTGCTTGAATTCCGGCTCCATGAAACGCAGGACCCGCTCGATAACGGCATTGAGCGAACGAGGCGCCATCTTCGCTTCCGGGGGCCGGGCAAAATCGAGGAACTCACGGACAATAGCATCGAGTCGCGATGTTTCCTCGACAATGATATTGGCAAGATGCTCGTTGCCGGGTGCCACCTTGCTGATTCGGTTGCCGAGAATTTCAGCGGTCGAACGGACAATTCCCAGAGGATTCTTGATCTCGTGAGACACGGCTGCCACCATTTTCCCCAGTGAGGCGAGACGCTGCGCTTCATTGAGCTGTTCCTCCAGCCGCAGCCGTTCCTCCGCTTTTAGGGCAATAATACGGTTGGCCTTGATCACAATCAGGCTCAGGATGGTAAAGAGGATGGAGAGAATGAACAGAGAAAGGACGATCACCCGACCCTGGAGTTGAATGATGGCCCTGAGATCGTCGGAAAGGTCCTGGACAATCTCGATAACTCCCATGATCTCACCGGTCTGCTCTCCCAGTTTGTTCTCCTGGCGAAAGGGAACATAGGTCTTCAGGGTGCAGAAGACCGCTGAAGACACACCGGGAAGTAGACTGAACAGGGAGCCTCCGGTAATCAGTACCGAATTACTCTCGCCTTTGCCCGCTTTCAGATATTCCAACCCCCCCATGTCACGTTTGCCCATTAACTCGGAGATGGTTGAATACGCAATCCTGTTCTGATACGGTTCGAAGATGGTCACCGAATCGATCCGCATGCCACGGGTAATGTTACGGACAATCTGATCAAGACGCTCAAACTGCACCTGTTCCGACAGGGCGATCCTGCCGTAGCGAACGGCTGTGGGTAAAACGAATTGCAAAAAAACCTGGCGGTTGAGGTTGTCGGCAAAAAGCCTTGAATAGGCTTCGCTGCGCTGCAGCAGCACAGTCTTGGCATTGTCTGCGATCATCCATGACAGGATAAAGGAGACAATCAGAATAAGCAGCAATGAGGTAAAGGCGAAATACTTAACCAGCTCAAATGGTAAGAGTGTATTACTGCGGCCGCGAGACCGTAACCTGCTCCAAATCCGTGAAAAATCAGGCCTCGGAATCTTCACGACAGACTCCACAACGACGGCAGACAGCCGGGTCGCAGGGCCGGGTCGTGGCACCGCACATCGCCTTTTCGAATTCTTCCCAGAGGTATCCGGAACGAATGCCATGATCCACCACCTCCCAGCACATAAGTTCGTTTTGCTGCCGCGGCCGAATCGCATACTGCCAAGGATTGATCCGGTGCCGCTGCAAGGCCTGTTTAAAAGAAAATTTACCGCTGCCGAGATCAAGCAGTGCCGGTCCGATGCGTCGATCCGCTCGCGAAAAGACCGCCTGCTGCAGCGCCTGTTCGGGATGATCAAACTTGAGGCGAAGATTTGCCTTCGCTGCCAGCATCTTGCGAAGATACCTGATTTTATCCTTCAACGCCACAAGCGCCTGCGCCGTGCTTTCTTCGTCGGCACGAGCAGGTGTGAGACCGCCAAAGGAGCAGTACTGAAAGGGTGTCCAGGGTTTGGGCACAAAACAGTTGATGGATAGGGTTAATTCCGAAACCCTGCCCCTGGCTCTGCCTATGGGAAGAATTCGAGCCTGCAGCCGATCAACGAGCAGAATCAGTTCGTCTAGATCCTCTTGGGTTTCGGTGGGCAGGCCGATCATCACATAGAGCTTAAGGTGAAAAATGCCGGCCTCTACCAGTCGAGCTGCCGCCGAAAGAAGATCATCTTCGCTCAACCCTTTATTGATCAGTCGGCGTAACCGCTCCGAACAGCCATCAGCGGCAATGGCCGCACTTTTCAAGTTCGACGCAGCAAGCAGAGACAAGGTGTGTGCGGAGATGCCGTCCGCCCGCAACGAGGAAAAAGAAAGCGCACACTGCTGCTCCTTGAGATAGCCTGCGATCTCGTCGATCGTTTCATCCCTGACCATTTCCATACCGAGCAGACCGACCCGGTCGATTTTCTCCGGGCGATCTGCAAGCCCCTGGAGAATAGCCTCGCCACTCCAAAGACGAGGCGGACGATAGATATACCCAGCCGCACAAAAACGGCAACCACGGCTGCAGCCCCGCCCCAACTCCACCATATACATGCCCAATTCGGCATGGGGCGAAAGTAGAGTCGAATGCGCTGCCCGCTCCATGGCTGGAGCAATCACCTTGGTCACCCTCAGCGGCAACCCTGCAGATGTTTCGATCCGCTCAACCACCCCGGAACTGGAATATGAAAAAGAATAAAAAGTAGGGGCGTAGCATCCGGGGAGCATCCCGCTAATCTGCAGCAGCAGTGCTTCACGGCTGGTGGTGGCAAACCCGCTCAACGCCTCGACCAGCGGGATGAGAAGCGGCTCCGCCTCACCGATCACCATAAGGTCGGCAAACACAGCCAGAGGTTCGGGATTCATAAAGACCCCAACTCCTCCCAGCACCACCAGGGGGTTGCCAGGATATACGGCCTGCGGACGTCGGACCGCAAACGGTTCAATGCCCCCGACCGCCAGCATAGCCGCAAGGCGGGGATAATCATGTTCAAAACTGATTGATCCGAGGACCAAAGGAAAATCGGTCAGAGGGCGGGACGATTCCAGTGAACGCAGCGACTGGGACTGATCAGGATAGACAAAGCGCTCGCAGACAACATCTTCCTGTTGGTTGAGCAGAGTATAGACGAGCTGGAAGCCCAGGTTGGAAACGGCGACGGGATAGGTATTCGGGTACAGCAATGCCACCGGAACCCTGTCTTTCCATTTTTTGCGGACAGTACCAATTTCGGTAGATAAGTAGGAAGACAAAGGTGCAAACCATTCTCACCGGCAGCAAAAAACACCGCAGGGGAATATCCGGTTGACATTCCCCTGCAGCGACTTCAATCTCTCCCTTCAGCCTTCCCTCGTCAGGACCGGGGCCAAGCCCCAGCTTTCCTAATTCGCCTTCTTGCGAAGATAGGCCGGCTCGTCAAACTCGGTGAGTTCGTGATCGTCAAAAATAGGTCGTGGCATGCGTGGCAGCCCCTTGGGCAGCATGTTTGGCTTGGCGATGGCAACCGAGGCGCTCTCCGGAACGGCTACCTCATCCTCGAGAAGTCGAGGCAGTCGTGAGCGCGTTGTCACTGGTGGTTTCGCCCCCTGACGACGTACCACCTCGAGCTGCGAGATCTCGGGTTCCTCAATACTGGAGATACCGGTAGCTATGACCGTCACCCGCAGTTCATCGCCGAGAGATTCATCGAACAAGGCACCGACGATAACATTAGCGTCATCATGGGCTTTGGCCTGAATAAGGGCGGCCGCCTCCATGAATTCGTTCATGGTCAAGGTGTTCTTGGTAGCGGAAATATTGACCAGAATACCGCGAGCCCCATCAATACCGACATCCTCAAGCAGCTGATTATCGATTGCACGCTTGGCGGCTTCGGTAGCTCGGTTTTCCCCGACCGCCGAACCCGAACCCATGATAGCGGGTCCGACTTCCTTCATTACGGTTTTGAGGTCGGCAAAGTCAACGTTGATATGCCCCGGCAGATTGATGAGATCAGTGATCCCCTTGACGGCCTGTAGCAGGACGTTATCCACCATCCCCATCATATCGACCAGGGTGGAATTCTTGTTCATCAGACTGAGCAACCGGTCGTTGGGCACAGTGATGATCGTATCAGCGTACTCTTTAAGTTTTTCCCAACCTGCTTCAGCATTACGCATCCGCTTTTTCGCCTCGAAATAGAACGGCTTGGTGACGACTGCTACCGTCAAGGCACCGGCCTCTTTGCTTAACTTGGCGATCACAGGAGCTGCACCCGTTCCCGTACCTCCGCCCAACCCGGCGGTGACGAAAACCATGTCTGCCCCTTTCAACACGCTCATCAGGTCGTCATAACTTTCCTGAGCGGCTTCCCTGCCCATTTCTGGGTCAGCGCCAGCTCCCATACCCTTTGTAATCCCCGGCCCCAGCTGGAGTCGGATATCGGCACGCGATTTTTCCAGGGCCTGCATATCCGTATTGGCAGCAATAAATTGCACGCCCGTCAATCGGTTCTCGACCATGGTGTTGATGGCGTTGCCACCTCCACCACCGACACCGATCACCTTGATAACAGCTACAGATTCTTCTTCGGCCATCCTGAACGGCATGTTTCTCTCCCAAGAAAAAATTCCCTGATTAATATCCCTTATCTATACCATTAACTTCGGTAGGACTAAAGGGAAATTTCAGTATACTTAGACGATATTTTTTACCCAGTTTTTCAGCTTGCTGACCATCCCGCCGCTTTCCTTCGACACATGATTTTTCGCTTTACTGCCATACAACACCAATCCGACTCCGGTGGTGCACCGGGGGGATCGAATATCCTCGATCCGGCCCTCAACACCCTGAGGGTAACCAATCCGCACCGGTAAATCAAAAACCTGCTCAGCCATCTCCACGATATTGGCCAGGAGCGCTGTACCACCCGTGATTACAATACCAGCATTGATCCGGTTGCGGTAGCCGGAAGCACTGATATTCTTGTTGACCATCTGCAGGATTTCTTCCATGCGGGCTTCGAGAATTTCAACCATGATCCGCTGAGAAACCTTACGAGGTTTGCGATCTCCAACCGTAGGCACCTCGATGATGTGGTTTTCCTTGATCATCGAAGAAAGAGCGCCGCCGTAGAGGTATTTCAACTCTTCGGCTTCCTGCAACGGGGTGCGGAGCCCAACTGAAAGATCACTGGTAAGATTATTGCCGCCCAAGGCCAACTCCCAGGTATGCTTGATGGTACCGTTGCAAAAAATGGCCAGGTCCGTGGTCCCGCCGCCGATATCAATCAGCGCCACTCCAAGTTCCATCTCATCTTTGCCAAGCACGGTAAGTGACGAAGCGACCGACTCCAGGACAATCTCCGCCACGGTCAACCCGGCCCGGTTGCAACTGGTCACAACATTATGGAGTGCAGTGACGTCAGCGGTGACAATGTGTACATTGGTTACCAGACGGACACCGGTCATCCCCAGTGGATTCTGGATACCGGTATGATCATCCACCATATATTCCTGTGGCAGGACATGGATAATCTGCTGATTATCTGAAATCTTAACAGTCTGGGCGGCCTGAATGACGGCCTCAATGTCTTTTTCTTTGATCTCCTGATTGTTGATAGCCATGATTCCAGGAGAATTAAAGCCCTTAATATGGTTGCCTGCAATACCCACATAAACGGACTCGATGTCACAACCAGCCATATCTGAGGCTGACTCCACCGCCTGCCGGATTGATTTGACCGTTGATTCGATATTGACGACCACCCCTTTCTTCATACCTGAAGAGGCTGCAGTGCCGACACCGATAATCTCCACCCGATCCTCGAAGACCTCGCCGATCAAGGCGCAGACTTTTGTTGTGCCTATATCAAGGGCAGCGACAAGCTCACCCGGCTCCCGCGCTTCCAATTCTTCCATATTCTCACCCGTCAATTTTCGCTCCGGTAACCAAGATCTTATCATCTGAATAATCCATTCGAATTTCTTTGACAGCATCGACCTGCTTCTTGGCATACAGTTGCTCAAGAACTTTGACCAGCCGAAAAAATTTAGTTTGCAGCCGATCTTTACCAAAATAAACAGGAAAGGGCCGGTCGACCAGATAGACGATTAAGCCCAACTGCTGATCAATGTGTACCTCTGAGATAGACTGAATCGGCAATATGGCATTGCCTTTGGCAGCCAGAAGCAACAGGCTACAGGCTGCATCCGCCAAGCCCCCTTTGACAAAAACATTGGCGGCAAAATCTTTCTGCAGGAGAGCACCGGTTATCACCGGGAAATCCAGTTCCTGCCCTTGGCCAACATCAGCAAAGACCCTCCCTTCCCGATTAATATAGCGCAATCGTTTTTCCTTGGACTCTTCGATATTAACCAAGGCAAACGGCTGATACTCACGGACAGCGATTTCAATGGCGGATGGCCATTGCGTTTTTATCCTCACCTGCTCCACCCACGGGTGGGCCCCAATACGTGCTTCAGCAGCCTTATTGTTGAAGCGCAACAGGCTCCCTCCCACCTGCAGCCCTACAAGATCGAGGATCTGTCGTTCAGTCGTGGTGCGCGTACCGGAAATCCGGATATCGGTCAAACGGAAAATATCGGACCGTAGCATCAGCTGGTAAGACAGCCAAAGGATTACCAGCAGGACACCACCAGAAGCCAAAAGTATCATCGTGGTTTTAGAAAACTGCTTCAGTTTCCATACACGCTGGGTCCCAGTTACTGAAGGCGGTGCCTGGAACGGCGGCACCTTTTTTTTGCGCCGCAACAACGTTCCGATCAACTTGCCGAACCTGCCCGCCCCCCCTCCCTTTTTCTTTGAGCGAGACGGCACCTGTCGGGGGGTATAAATCGCCATCATTCCTCGCTTCCGGCCTTTAAATAATATGCACCTCAGGCTCAAGGAGAACGCCTGACTGCTGCAGCACTTTCCTGCGAATCTCTTGCATGAGCCCTATAATATCTTCTGGGACAGCGCCACCAGTATTGACAATAAAGTTAGCATGCTGAGGTGACACCATTGCTTTCCCGTAAGTCACGCCTTTGAATCCAGCCTGTTCAATAAGACGGCCGGCGAAATCCCCCATCGGATTCTTGAACACAGACCCTGCCGAACCAAGCCCCCAAGGTTGTTTCTGCCGACGCTGCTCAATGATTTCCCGACAACGTGCCGCCAACACTTCCCTGTCACCACGCTGCAACAAAAAACAACCTCGGGTAATGAGCATTTTCCCAGCAGGTTCTCCCGGGAACTGACTGTGACGGTAGGAGAAAACAATATTTCCCCTGACAGCCTCCAGAATTTCACCCTGTTCATTGATCCATTGCACCGACATCAGGGCCTCACTGATCGAATGACCGAAGGCCCCGGCATTCATACGGATAGCCCCGCCAACACTGCCAGGAATGCCCGCCATGAACTCCAGGCCGGCCAAGCCGTTGCGAGTGCACCACGAGACCAGCGCCGCCAAATTACAGCCTGCACCAACCAGAAGCCTGCAATCAGCAGCGGTTTCCGTATCGCCCGGGGGGCCGACACAAATATCATTGCATCCTCCCAGCCGGATGAACACCCCCTCATGATATGAACTGGTGACAAGGATATTCGAACCGCCGCCAATGACCTGCCACGGGATCTGATGACGGTGCAGCCAACGCATCAGCGCAACCAGTTCATCCAGGTCGCCTGACTCCACCATAGCCTCGACAGTGCCACCCGTGCGGAAAGTCGAGTAAGCAGCCATATCGACGTCCCACCGGATTGATCGACACAACGTCTCGAACTCCGTGCGTTGCTGGCTGTTCATACTCATGGTCCAAACGGGCCCCGGCCTGATCATCTGTGTTGGGCAGGGGGAGACGGCTGAGTCCATCAGCGTTGCCATGCTGTGTCCCCGGGCGATGCTTGATCTCAAAGTCGTACTCCTGCAGGATGCATGCC
>CAITZN010000042.1 GCA_903896915.1 uncultured bacterium | reverse complement strand
GTATATTGCCTACGCTATCCTCCTCTCCCTCATGATCGGTCTGTTCCAACTCAGTCTCGGGATCCTCCGGCTAGGCCTGGTGGTCAACTTTCTTTCCCATCCGGTCGTCAACGGTTTCACCAACGCTGCAGCCATTATCATCGCCACCTCTCAGCTTTCCAAGATGTTCGGAGTCAATGTCGATAATGCCCCGCATCATTACGAAACCATTATTCGCACCGTTGAGGCCGCCCTTCAGTATACCCACTGGCCGACATTGTTCATCGGAATCCTCGCCCTGGCGATCATGATCGGATTAAAACGGGTTGCGCCCAAGGTTCCCAACGTCCTGGTGGCAGTTGTGGTCACCACCAGCATCTCCTGGATGATCGGCTTTGAGCACAATGCCGCTGTGGACAGCAAAACCATTCAATCGCCAGCTGCACTCCAGTTGATCAAGGACTTTAATGACGCCACCAATGGAGTTCCCCCCCTGGCTGAGGAACGGACTCATGAGGGCAAAGTTCTAGAAAAGATTCGGAAGATGCACAACCCGATCGCCCTGCTTGAGGCCGAACACCAGGACCGGATACTCCAATCACGCATTGAGGATCTCAAGGACAAGGCCCACACCTACCGTGAAGAACTCAGAAAGCTGTTGTTCAAGGCGGCAATTCAACCGGACAACAGCATACGGTATTACCCATTCGACCAGATACCCTCTGATGCGAAAACCGATGGCCGAACCTGGCGGCTTAAGGTGGGAAACAAGGCACTGACAACCGACAAGATAACCTTAACCGGTGGCGGCGAGGTAATCGGCGTTGTCCCGAAGGGATTACCCTCCCTGACCGTTCCTAAAATTGACCTTGGAGTTATGCTCAAACTGTTCCCCTACGCCGCCATCATCTCCCTGCTGGGATTCATGGAGGCCATCTCTATTGCCAAGGCTATCGCAGGCAAGACCGGGCAACGTATTGATCCCAACCAGGAACTGATCGGTCAGGGGTTGGCCAACATTCTCGGCTCCATCGGCAAAAGCTATCCTGCTTCCGGCTCATTTTCCCGTTCGGCCGTCAATCTGCAGGCCGGGGCAGCTACCGGCATGGCCAGCGTTTTTACCAGTCTGGCCGTGGTCATCGCCTTAATGTTCTTCACGCCCCTGCTCTATCACTTGCCGCAATCGGTGCTCGCCGCGGTGATCATGATGGCAGTCATCGGCCTGATCAACGTTTCCGGTTTTATTCATGCCTGGCGGGCGCAATGGTATGACGGGCTCATCTCTATCCTGGCATTCATCTGCACCCTCTGGTATGCACCCCATCTCGACAAAGGCATTATGTTGGGAGTAGTGCTCTGCCTGCTGGTTTTCCTTTACAAAAACATGCGGCCAGTGGTTACCTCCCTGTCCAGAGACCAGACCCAGACCTTGCGGTGCTCCACAACCATGGGACTGCAGGAATGCAAATATCTTTCGATCATCCGTTTTGAAGGCCCGCTGTTTTTTGCCAATGCCAGCTATCTTGAGGATAAAATTTCCGATCTGATGCTGTGTAAGCTCACGCTCCGTCACATCTTGATTGCCGCCAACGGCATCAATGATATTGACGCCTCAGGGGAAGAAACGTTATCTTTGCTGGTCGATCGAGTCCGTAGCGCCGGTATCGATATCTCGTTCAGCGGCATCAATGACACGGTCATGCGGGTCCTTGAGCGGACCCACCTTTCCAACAAGATAGGTGCTGACCATGTCTACATAACCGTGGAGGAAGCCCTGCAACAGATCCATCCTTTGATTCATACGGAAGAAGAAGTGGATGTCTGCCCCTTGAAGGTCACCGCGCAACCCAAGATCATTCGCCCGTAGGAGAGAATTCCCATGTCTGTGATTACTATATTTAATGCCCTCTATTGCAATGAAGACCAGATTATCCAGCAGTTGATCGAAAAAACAGGATATCGTCTCGTCAACGACAACGAGGTGGTGGCCCTGGCGAGCAAACTGTCTGGAATCGCCCCTGACAGGATTTCCCGGGCCTTTTCGGCAAAGACCTCGCTGTTCAACCCCTTTACCCATGAAAAAGAACGATCTGTCGCTTACCTTCGGCTTGCTATTGCCGAGATCCTGCCCCAGGGCAATCTGGTGATCGCAGGATTCTCCACCCATCTTGTTCCGGCGATTATCTCCCATGTCCTACGGATATGCCTGATCGCGGAAATGAACAGTCGCATCAACCAGGCCCAGTCGCTCCCCAAGACAATCCAGAAAAGTGACGAGGACCGGGCCGCCTGGACTACCCAGCTCCTCCAGAACACCGACCCCTGGGATCCGACCCTATACGACATTATCATCCCAACTGACAAGATTGCGGTGAAGGAAAGCATCCATTTGATCCTCAGCAACCTCCACGCCGATGTTCTCAACCCTACCGAGGCATCACTTGCAGCCCTG
>CAITZN010000041.1 GCA_903896915.1 uncultured bacterium | reverse complement strand
GAACCCTCTCGACCGATGAGCTTGATCAGCGGTTTGCCGGACAGGATATCGAGAATAAGCGACTGGCAGATTTCTTCCCGCTTCGCCCCAGGAAAAAAGATCTCTGGATCGGGTTCTTCCTGAAAGGGTGAATGGGAGAGATGAAAATGTTCGAGATACATTATATTATGGCAGCAGTAGCGACGGCAATTTTTTTAATAGTGAAAACCCGTACAAGTCAATCGATTATCAATTAGTTAGAGACTCCTGTAAACTTCTTTTTGCCCGATTCACTCTTTTTCTTAGGGACCTGCTGAGCACATTGGCACCAACCGGAACAACCAGCCAGACCTTCTTGTTATTCCCTGTTGATAGGCACTATACGACACATTGTTGCCGCCCGATGTATTTTGCAAGGAAAGCCTTCGAGCTTGCCTTTTTTGAGTGCTGGAGTACGATTCCAGCCGACGCCGCTCCATTCCCCCTCTGACCGGAATCATTATGCCTGTCTTCCGCCTGATCGATGCACCGATCTTCCCTGACCCCGATTTTGCTGAACCCGACGGTCTGCTGGCTATCGGCGGCGACCTGTCTCCGGCCCGGCTGATCATGGCCTATACCCAGGGCATATTCCCCTGGTTCTCAGGAGGTGACCCTATCCTCTGGTGGTCGCCGACCCCGCGCCTCGTCCTCTTCCCTGACGAATTCCACCTTCCCAAACGGCTCCGGCGCACCATAGCCACCGGCACTTTCACGGTCACCGCCGACACCGCCTTTGCCGCAGTCATTGCCGCCTGTGCGACCGCCTCCGGACGCCTGGAGCAAGGCACCTGGATCACCGCAGAAATGCAACAGGCCTATTGCCGCTTGCACGAACTCGGCTTTGCCCACTCCATCGAATGCTGGCAGGGCGACCAACTGGCCGGCGGCCTGTACGGCGTCTGCCTGGACCAGATATTTTTCGGCGAATCGATGTTCACCAAGGTGACTGACGCTTCCAAGGTAGCTCTGGCCGTTCTGGCCCAACAAGCCGCCCATCTCAACCTCGCCATGATCGACTGCCAGATGACCACCGAGCATTTACTGCGTTTTGGTACGCGGGAACTTCCAAGGGACATATTTCAGGCACAACTGAATGCGCATATATCCAGTTGCCTGCCGCAAAAAAAATGGCTCCTGCAGTAGGCTCTGGGCAAAGAGGTAACTGACCGCAACCTGAGGTTATTGATCCAGTTCGAATTCGTAGGTGAGACCGGACCGGGAAAAATGTCGATGGATCTTCTTGAGGCCGTACAGATTGGCCACCTGGAAATTGATTTCCCAATCACCTACCTGCAAAGCACCTTTGCCGAGAAAGACGATATCCACGACCTTCATTTCTTCAGGGGCCACGGAGAGCAGCATGAGCAGACGGTTCCTGGTTGCCTGCATGACGATAATTTTCTGGTTCTTTTCCACTCGTGTATTTTTGAGCTTCCAGCGAACCTCAACCGCATCTTCCCGTAGGAAATGAATTTTCTGCAACTGAGTGCAGTCGCGGCGGTGCAAGGACAGACCGCGTTCACTGAGCAGGCCGATTACTCCTTTGTCCAGCGGGCCAGGCTTACAGCAGGCGGACGATTTCATCACCACCGGGTCAAGGGTGGAGAGCTCCACCCGATTAAAGACGCCGGTCGGCTGAAACAGGGTGGGCCGGCCTACATACAAACCGTTCCTGATCTCGTAAATCAGTTCCCGCAACCGGACTCGCCCTTCGCCCAACTGCAGGTACAAGTCCTTATGCGACTCAATGTCGAAATAGGTGAGAAGATCTGCCATCCCCTCCTTTTCGATAACCTCAAAGGGTACACCGTAACGCCGCAACTCCTGGGCAAGCACCGAGGCACCGATCTGCCGCGACACCGCTTCGCGCCGCAGACGGAAGGCCTTGGCCAACTCTGACCTGGCCTTCGGGGTCTGGCAGAGCGTCTGTAATCCGGGGTCAAAATTGACCTGTTCTGGCTGCCGAATAACCTTGATGACATTACCGTCTCGGAGTTGATGATCCAGCCCGACCTTCTGTTTGCCGATCATACCGCCAAGACTGGTATGCCCGATGGCGGTGTGGACCCGGAAGGCAAAATCCAGCAGAATTGAATTCACAGGCAGACAGATGAGGTCACCCTGAGGGGTGTAGGTATAGATTTCCTTACGGCCACTGGCCGCAATCATATCCCGGTACGACACCGAATCGTCGCTGCCGAGGATATCAAACATCTCCTGGATTTCTTTGAAGAATCGGCTATTCGCCTTACTGTCGCCACCCCAGTCGCGGACCATGCCGCGCTGAGCGCGACGGGCCATCTCCTGAGTGCGGATCTTGAACAGATATTTGCGCCCGTTGATATTGGGCCGAGCGTGCAACCCCTGGTAGCCGGACGGCTTGGGACTGGCGATAAAGTCCCGGATTGTCCGCGGAATCGGCGGATAGATCTCGTTAAGGACCCCGAGGGCCTGATAACAGCCGCTCCTGGTTTCCACCAGGATCAGCATTTCCTGGGGGTTTTCGATCTCCTTGATCAGGATGCGATTGCGAATATCGTAGTAGCCCCACAACCCCTTGGTTCGCAGAGTCACCTTGCCCTCAACGCCCTTTTCTTTAAGCGCCTGCTGGACATTGTCCATAATGTGCAGCACGTCGGGGTCGTTGCGCAGGCTGTTGATATGCATCTGCAACCTGCTGCCCTGACGAGGAAATTTGTATGCCAAAGCCAGATTGTACAGCTCCCGCTTGATGGCGAACAAACCGAGAATGGTGGCCAAGGGTGCGTAAATATCCAGGGTTTCATCGGCGATTTTCTGCCGTTTGTGCTTAGGCATGCTGATAAGGGTACGAAGATTGTGCAACCTGTCCGCCAGCTTTACGATCATCACCTCCAATTTAGCGGCAGCACCACTAAATATTTTACGATGCACCAGTTTCTTGAACGTCTGCCGGTCTCCGGTGTAATTGGTCACTTTGGTACAGCCTTCGACAATTGCCTCCACATTCGGACCGAATTTTTTACGGATCACCTCGCCAGTGACCTCTTTCACATCTTCGACGGTATCGTGGAGCAGGGCTGCTGCCAGAATTTCAGTATTCCGGATATCAAGTTCTTCAGCAATAATGCGGGCAACCGAACAGGGATGCATGATATACGGATCCCCCGAACGACGCCACTGATCGCCGTGGGCCTCAATAGCAAAATCCAGGGCCTTCCAGAAAACCTGAGACTCAGGACCTTCGCCGATAAAACCCCGCATCGCCTGACGGTATTGTTCGAAATCGAATTTAACGTACTGCATCTGGTATCCTGCCCATTCCCCTGCCTTTTCCTTCCTTTACCTGCAAAATAGTGTACAATTCCCCCTTCAGATATACGAAAGGAATCGTACTGTAGCAGATAGGTTCCCCTGGAACAAAGAAAAATCACCACCTGCCTGTTTTCAAAATACACATTCAAAAGGTAACAAAAAAGAGATGGTTAAAAAAAATCTTCGTAGAGGAAAACCCGTGGGAAAGCCACGGAAAAACCGGCAACAAGCCGGACGGGGCGGCAGAACAGCGGAGTCCTCCTTACAATCGACGATTCTTACCCTGCTTGCTAAGCAAACGGGGGCCTTAACCATTGCAGAAATCATGCAGGGGCTGCACCTCGGCCATAGCCAGGAACCGCTGTTGCAAAAGACAATGCTGCAGCTGATAGACGCTCGTCGCATCGCCAAAAAAGGCAAACGTTTTATCCTGGCAGCACCCATGGAGTCTGTGCGGGCAACCCTTGACCTCACCGCCAAAGGCTTTGGCTTTGCCCTCATCGAAGGGGAGACCAAAGGGGGCAAAGACGTGTTCATTGCCCCTCATAATCTCGGCGGGGCCAGCCATGGGGACTCCATTTTGGTGACGATAACCGGCACGACACGAGGACGACGCGAGGGACGGATTGTCGAGGTGCTGAGCCGCGCCGTTACCCGCTTCTGCGGCATCTTCTCGGTAAGCGGCAGCGGCGGATATATCACACCAGACGACGACCGCCTACCCTACACTGTGCTGATTCGTCGCGGCGATGAGATGGGCGCCAAAGACGGGATGGCGGTAGTGGCGGACATCATCGATTATGGCTCGGAACGACAGGGACCGACCGGCAAAATCATCGATCTCCTTGGCGATTATCGGACTGTTGCGGTACAGATCCGCATGGCGATCATCCAGTCCGCCCTCCACGAAACCTTTTCGGCCGAAGTGATCGCGGCGGCAGAGCATCTGGCGGCAGTGACCGAATGCACCGCTGACCGCATCGACCTGCGCCATCTGCCCCATGTTACCATCGACGGCGAGACCGCCCGGGATTTTGACGACGCCATCTGTATCGAACGAAGCACCAACACTTACACGCTCTACGTTTCCATTGCCGATGTCGGCCACTATGTCACCCCAGGCTCACCGATAGACCGGGAAGCGTACCAGCGGGGCACCAGCGTCTATCTGCCGGACCGGGTTCTGCCGATGCTGCCCGAACGGTTGTCCAACGATCTCTGCAGCCTGGTTCCTGATCAGGACCGACCGGCCATGACTGCAATCCTTACCTATGACCTCAAGGGCAAACGCACCGACCAGCACTACTGCAAAAGCCTGATCAAGAGCCGCCAGCGCTTTACCTACACCACGGTCAATCAGCTGCTCTACTTAAAGGATCCACTGGTTCGCGCCGCCCATGCCGACCTGACACCGATGCTTGAGCAAGGCAAGGAGCTAGCGGCCTTGCTCAGAAGCCGAAGGAGTGCGCGAGGCAGCCTTGAGTTCAATCTCCCTGAGCCGCAAATCGCGCTTGAGCAGGAACGGATCGCCTCGATAACGCTAGCCGAACGCAATCAGG
>CAITZN010000040.1 GCA_903896915.1 uncultured bacterium | reverse complement strand
GGTTGCCTTCTGATCACTTACAGCATGCATGATCTCATCAGGAAACGAAGGGGTTGGGGCCAGTACGGTCGCACCTGATACAAGCGGCACAACCACCGAATAGAGCAGACCGTAGATATGCGAGGTGGAGATGGTGGCAACGATGCGATCCTGAGGCGAGACATCGAAATGCTGTGCCAGAAACAGGGCTTCAGCAAAGATATTGACACCGGTCTTGGACCAGAGCTGCGGTGTGCCGGTGGAACCGCCGGTATAAAGGCGGAGCAGTTCCTCCCCGGGTGCCGCCGGATAATGGCGCAGGTCCGGCCCTGTTTCGCCCCAGCGCGGTTTGATGACCTCGATGCACGGTGGAAAATCCCTGGGTGTGTCATAATCGACAAGAGCGGTGGTGAATCCGGTGGCCTGTTGCATCCCGGCAAGGGCTTGGCCGGAAAAGGCATAGGGCAGGAGCAGTACCGGCCCTCCGGCCAGGGAGGCTAGCAGGGCTGCGGCAATAAGCGCTCGGTCTTCGGTCGCCAGGCACACCGCACCCCGGTTTTCAGGCCCGGCCAGGTTGGCCAGCAGCCAGGAGGCCATCGCATAAATCTCCGCAAAGGTCGCTCTCCCCTGCACAAACTCCCGGTCTGCGAAACGCGTTTCGCTCAGCAGGGCCGCAATGGCAACCTCCGAGACCGAGAAAGGGGTACCCGGTTTCATCGCTCGGCTTGTCCTTTGCCAAAGGTCTGCCGGGCCAACTCCCGATTGCGCGGCTTAAAGGTATTGTCTGCCATCTCCTTTTTCACCACCTGCTGGAAGAGCTTGGCCATCTTCATATTCTGCGATTCATCCTGGTAAAAGGTGTTCCACGCATAATCAAGCAGTTGCTGCAGCCGATCCGGCGTCATGTGTTTGGGTTGGAACACCACTTGATCGGCCGAGTAGTCTTCCCAGTGCGAGGAGAGAATGCGGTTTTGTTTGTGCAAATCGTCATAGGCTTTGGTGTGGGGAAAAGGAGTCAGCACCGTGAATTCGGCCAGATCCAGCTCAATCTCCAGCAAAAAGTCAATCAGCCGTTTGATCGAATCCTCGGTATGATCGTCGAGCCCGAGGAGAATCGTGCCCTCTACGCCAATGCCATGATCGTGGTAGCGCTTGATCCGATCCCGGATGTAATCCGAGGTGTCGAACACCGCCTGATAGACGTACCAGGCCCCGGCCTGGGCCGCTAAATCGAGCACCTCCGGCTTGTCTTCGATGGGATGGGAACACCATTTTTTCTTCAACGGAATCATTTCCCGAAACAATTCCATTTCCCAAGCTGTATCCTGAGCAAGGGAATTGTCGACAATAAACAGCCGGTTGTTGTCGATAGCCGCCATTTCCGCGATGGCCTTGTCGATGGGTCGCGGCCGGAATTCCCTACCCCCCAGATAGGATACCGCACAGGGATAGCAATTGAAACGACAGCCGCGCGAGGCGTGAACCAGATCGACCATCTGCACGCCCTTGTGATTGTAAAGCCGTCGGTTGAGGATGTCACGGCGAGCGGTGCCAACCAGCGCGATATCGGGCCGGGCATCGAGATAATCGTAGCAGGGTTTGAGCGTTCCCTGCCGAAAATCAGTAAAGACCTCTTCCATGCGGCCCTCGGCCTCACCAAGGAACACCGCATCGGCATGCAGCATGGTTTCTGCCGCGTGCAGCATGGTGGCTATGCCGCCGAACAGGACCTTGACCCCTTTTTTCCGGTAGGTATCGGCGATCTCCCAGCCTCGTTGCACCTGGACAGTCAGCATCATGGAGATGCCGACGAAATCGACAGGATCGTCAAAATCGATGGTTTCAAGATTCTCGTCGATAAAATCGACCGTGACATACTCCGGCAGCGTGGCAGCAAAGACGACAGGGCCATGCGGCGGTAAATGGAATTCGGTCTGCCGGGCGAGCTTCGGCCATTTCGGATAGATCAATCGGAATTTCATAGCAGATTCACCGGGCAGCAGGCAGACGTTCAGCGCTGATCAGGCGCAGATTCAGGGTATAACCGGCTGGTCCGTGAGCGATCAGCTCCAGGGAATGGGGAAAAATCATCGAGGCTACCGGACTGCAGGACTGGGCATTGATGGTTCGGGTTCTGCGCTGTTCACGACGGTGATCCACCGACAGGCAACCGTCGGTACGAAGGATTGTTTGTTCGCTGTAAATATACATCTGCCAGCAGCCGTCCTTCTGGGGCAGGATATCGGTCACCGTTTGGCCGTAGGCAGAGCGACAGACCGGCGAGCCGTCGGCCAGCGTTCCATATTGAACAGCACCCGGCGGTGGTTGAAAAAGGATGCGCACATCCCGCATCAGCCCAGCAGCGAATTCGCGTTTATCAAAGGGAGGGAGGGCTCGCAGGACCACCAGATCATCATCATCTGAGGAACGGGCCTCAAACAGGGTCAGACCCTCCACGGTCATCAGGGCGCAGTGGATTTCCTGACCATCCAGAAGTATGCCAGCGCGCTGCTACCGCACTTGGCCGGACAGCGTAACGTTATGGAGATTCAGACCGAGATGGGGGTTTGGGAGCGAGAAGTTTTTCTGGTGGACGCATCCAAGGCGGTGGCGATTCTGTGCTTCATTATCGTGGCTTTTCTCGTGATGTCCGTCTTCACGGTTCGCAGGCGTGAATATTACCCCGCCCGAACGATCACCTGAGCCATAACGAAGTAGCAGCGGTGTGAAATGGGAAATTCTTCGCGCTAATCCCTGCCTTTCGG
>CAITZN010000039.1 GCA_903896915.1 uncultured bacterium | reverse complement strand
GACAGTTCATTGCTAACATGCCCGAACCCGTCGAAGAGGCCTACCGTCAATATGGCGGACTCCTTGCCGAAACCCTGCGGGTGCGGACCACCGCGAAGAAGCATTGCAACGTCCTTCTCCATATTCTCGGCTATTTCAAGCAGGAGCTTTCAGCTGATGAAAAGCAGGAGGTGCTGGAGATGATCGAGGCCTATCGTCTCGACGATGTACCGCTGATCGTTCCCATCACCCTGCTCAATCACTATGTGCGCAAATTCGATCAGCCCTACCTGCGCGATCAGTACTATCTCCACCCGCACCCTCTCGACCTGCGCCTGCGCAGCCATTGCTGAAGAAGTATGCAACAACAGGAACAGCATTGTGCATCAGACCCGGAACAGTTAACGTTGCAACTGCGCGGTTTATTTCAAGAGCAACTGCATATGGTGCTCGCCAGCCACGACGGTACAACCCCCTACACCAGCCTGATGGCTTTTGCCGCTACCGCCGACCTTGACCGCCTCATCTTTGTCACCTCACGTGCAACCCACAAATACAGCAACATGGCAGCCAATAACCAGGTCTCGGCGCTCATCGACAACCGGACCAACCGCAGCGTCGATTACCAGTCCGCCCTGGCGGTCACCGTCCTTGGGCAGGCAAGAGAGCTGCAGAGGAAGGAGAGAGACGGCTTGCTTGCCCTCTTTCTGCAACGGCATCCTGAGCTGGAACCCTTTTGTCTGGCGCCATCATCTGCTCTCATGGTCCTCATGGTCAGCCGGTATATCCTGGTGGGCCGATTTGATGAGGTGCGCCTGCTTGATATCGCAACCATTGCCTGAGCGAGTAACCAGAGGGGGCAGGTTGGAATTCATCGACAACATGGTTGTTTTTTTCCGGAGAAGAATTACGATAACCCTATGATCTTCTTCTTTGATTTTCCTGGAAACTTGACGAGAGGGTACGGTAATTCCTCACGGTTTTCCTAACTTCTACGTAGGGGAGGCAGTCACATGAATCCCTCGTTTTGGTTGAAGCTCTACCTGTTGACGATCCCGGTTTTTTTTGCCATCGACATGATCTGGCTGGGGTATGTGGCCCGGAACTTCTACAAAGAACAGCTCCATTCGCTGCTCAGCCCCGAGGTCAACTGGCCCGCGGCTTTCCTCTTTTACTTTATCTACATCGTCGGCATTCTCATCTTTGCCGTTCGCCCCGGCCTGGAAGTCGGCTCGCTTGCCAAGGCCTGCCTGTTCGGGGCCCTGTTCGGTTTTTTCACCTATGCAACTTATGACCTCACCAATCTGGCTACACTGCGTGACTGGCCGGTTCTGGTCACGGTGGTCGATATCGCCTGGGGTACAGTGCTCTGTACCCTGGTAAGCGGCGGCAGTTTTCTCATCGGTTCCTGGCTCTTGAAGGGATGAACTTTCTTGTCCAAAAAATGATTGCGGAGCGATGATTATGAACACCGTTTTTGCGAGTGCGGCGCTCCTCCTCCTGGCCTACATGAGCTGCATGTTCATTGTCGGTCTGCGGGCCAGGGATAACAGCCTGATAGATATCGCCTACGGCCCGGCCTTTGTGGTCGCTTCCTGGGGCGCCTGGCTGTTTGGGGGCAGTATGGGATTTCGGCCATTGCTGCTGCTTGCTCTCGTCACCCTCTGGGGACTGCGTCTCGGTTTGCATATCGGCCTGCGCCATCGGGGCAAGGGGGAGGATTTCCGCTACCAGGCTTTTCGGGAAGCATGGGGTAAGACGATTGTCTGGCGGAGTTTCCTCCAGATCTACCTGCTCCAGGGGACGGTGGTATTCGTGGTATCGCTGCCGATTCTGCTCGTCATCGCCACTCCCGGTGGCGGCCCTCGTTGGACCGATCTCTTGGGCGTCCTGCTCTTTGGCCTGGGATTCTTTTTTGAGGCGGTCGGCGACTGGCAGTTGACACGTTTCAAAAAGAATCCGGCCCATCGCGGCCAGACAATCGAGGAGGGGTTGTGGCGCTATACCCGCCATCCCAACTATTTTGGTGAAGCCGTCCTCTGGTGGGGTATTTTTTTAATTGGGCTGGGATCACCGGCAGGCCTCTGGAGTTTGATCAGCCCACTGACCATCTGTTTTCTGCTCCTCAAAGTGTCGGGTATCCCGATGCTTGAGGCCAAATACCTTGGCAATCCACAGTTCGAGGCCTACAAGGCCAGAACCAACGCATTTTTCCCCTGGTTCCCGAAAAAGGGGCCGGGCACTCCTTCCTCAACCGGCAGTCCGGATCATTCATGAACCCATCAGATAACAGAACACCCCGCAAGCAAGTGGCGGTGATTGGGGGCGGTGTGGCCGGCATAGTAGCTGCCCATCTCCTGCAGAAAACCCATGATGTCACTTTGCTGGAGCAAGGCGACTATCTCGGCGGTCATACCCATACCATCCCTATCCCCGATGGACCGGATGCCGGCACCTCGGTAGATACCGGCTTTATCGTCTTCAATGAGGCCACATATCCCCATTTCATAAGTTTTCTCGAGGAACTCAAGGTGCCGTCGAGACGGACGGAGATGTCGTTTGGCTTCCAGTGCCTTCAGACCGGTCTGGTGTATGCCGGCAATGATTTCAACGGCCTCTTTGCGCAGCGATCCAACCTGTTCAAACCGCAATTCTATCGCTTTCTCATTGAGATTGGGCGTTTCAGTAAGCAGGCAAACTCGGATCTTGACGCGGGCCATGATCTGGGAACCCTGGAACAATGGGTACTCCGGCACCGGTTCATGCCCTTTATGGTCGAAAACTATCTCAAACCCATGGCCGCAGCCATCTGGTCGACCCCGGCTGGGCAGGTCGCAGTCTTTCCGGCCCGGTCCTTTCTCCTCTTTTTCCGCAATCACGGCCTGCTCACCTTCATCAACCGGCCGAGTTGGCGAACAGTAAGCGGCGGCAGTTGGAGTTACGTCAAGGCCTTTACCCGCGCATTCACTGGCACGATCCGTCTCCAGGCAGGGGTGGAGCGGCTGTACCGTACCGATGACGGCGTCCTGTTGGAAAGTTCCAATCAACTACCGGAGCGCTACGATCTGGTGGTAATCGCCACCCATGCCGATCAGGCCCTCCGCTTACTTGGTGATCCGACTTCTGAGGAAAAACGGCTCCTCGGTACCTGGCAGTACGAGGCCAACAGCACGGTCCTCCATACCGATGTGTCGGTGCTGCCGTCCACACCCAGAGCCTGGTCTTGCTGGAATTTCAGGAGGGAGGGGGGCAAAGCAGCGGATCAGCCGGTGTATCTCACCTACAGCATGAATCTGCTTCAGGGGTTGACCACACAGAAACAGTATCTCGTCACCTTAAACCGGCCTGGCGACTACGATGAAAGCCAGGTGATTGCTAGAATGGTGTACCATCACCCCACCTATACCGTCGATTCCATGGCAACCCAGCCTTCACTGCCGACACTCAACGGCGTCAATCGCACCTTTTTCTGCGGCAGCTATTTCGGCTACGGATTCCATGAGGATGCGGTTCGTTCCAGTGTCCAGGCGGTCAAACTCTTGCAGGAAAAGGAATGAACTCGCAACTCTTTACCGGGCAGCTTCGTCATGCCCGCACCTATGAGGTCGAGCACAGCTTTGTCTACAGCCTCCACCTCTTTGCCCTGGACCTCTACGAGCTGGAACAACTGGATCGCGATTCGTTCTGGTTCGGCCATAACCGGATCCGACCGCTTGCCCTCCATGACCGTGACTACCTTTATCCAGGCAACGCGCCCCTGATCGCCAAGGTGCACAGGGCGCTCGATGAAAACGGCATCACCCAGCCTGTCGCCCGCGTTGTCCTTGTCACTGCCCTGCGGCAGTTTCATTATGTCTTCAATCCGGTCAGCTTTTTTTATTGCTACGATCAGGAGGGCGTGGTGTTCTGCGTGCTTGCCCAGGTGAATAACACCTTCGGCGAAACCCATCTCTACGTGCTGCAACCTGAGTCAGGTGATCTCAGCTTTGAGACCGAAAAAGCCTTTCACGTCTCTCCTTTTTTTCCGCGTAAAGGGCAGTACACCTTCCGTCTCAGTCCGCCGGATGACACCCTTCTGCTAGAGATCACCTTCTGTCTCGATGGGGAAAAACCGGCGATGGTAGCCTCGTTCAACGGCACGGCAACGCCATTGACTCCTGGAACCCTGGCTCGTACCGTTTGTCTGCACCCGCTACGGGCAGCCATGACCTTTCCCCGTATTCTCTGGCAGGCGGGACGTCTCTTTGTTGAAAAAAAACTCAAGGTCTACACCAAGCCGGAACCCTGTTCACCTCTGACCCTGCGCCACTCGCCGCCGAGCCTGCTTGAGCGGCTGGGACGCAAGGTGATGGTTCATTTTTTCAGCCAGCTCGACCATGGCCGGATGACCATGACCCTGCCCGATGGCGAGCAATTGGTTTTCGGTGCGGCCGACGGTTTGCCACAGGTGACGATGCAGGTTGTCAGGGATCGGTTTTTTCAGCGATCCATGCTGACTGCCGATATCGGTTTCGGCGAGGCGTTTGTGGATGGGGATTGGAAGAGCCCAGACCTGGTTGCCCTGCTTTCCCTCCTCAACCTCAGGGAGGAGGCGGTTAACGATCGGCGGATCTGGCCGGCCCTGGCGGGGCGGCTCGTTAACCTGATTGTTCATCTCCGGCGCGACAACACCCCGGCTGGCAGCCGGCGCAACATCAGTGAACATTATGACCTCAGCAACGATCTCTATGCGCTCTTTCTCGATCCGACCATGTCCTACTCAAGCGGCATCTTTCTTGACCGTAATGACAGCCTCGAGCAGTCGCAATACAACAAGTTCCAGGCCGTCATCGACAAGGCGGCCATCGGACCGGCAGACCATGTGCTTGAGATCGGCTGCGGTTGGGGCGGTTTTGCACTCGAGGCGGTGCGGCAGACCGGGTGCCGTCTGACGGGAATTACGGTTTCCCGCGAACAATTCGACTGGGCCACCCGGCGGGTGCAGGAAGAGGGGCTGACGGACCGAATCAAGATCCTCCTCACCGATTACCGCCATGTCGAGGGCAGCTTCAGCAAAATCGTCTCCATCGAGATGCTTGAAGCGGTCGGCCATTCCCACCTGCCGGTTTATTTTTCGACTTTGGATAAGCTGCTCGCTCCCGGTGGGCGTATTGTCCTCCAGGCCATCACCATCCCAGACCAGAAATACGGTGCCTATCGGGCCGGTTCTGACTGGATCCGTAAGCATATATTTCCCGGCGGCCACCTGCCCTCAGTTGGGGCGATGGTCTCCGCCATGACTGGTAAAACTCACCTTAACGTCATCGGGATGGAGGATATCGGACGCCACTATATCCGCACCCTACAACTCTGGCGCGCTGCTTTTCTCGAGAGGCGCCAGGAGGTTCTCGACCTGGGATTTGACCCGGCCTTTGTGCGCAAATGGGAATACTATTTCAGTTACTGCGAGGCAGGGTTCCGCAACCGTCTGGTGCGGAATTATCATCTGGTATTGGCCAGGATGGGTGAACCGGTGGAAGAAGCGTGACGATACTGTTCAGCGGACAAACCTGGACATCCCTACTGAATTACGCACTGTTTCAAGCGGGATGGTTTGTTTGTGTACTTGGGGCTGCTGCAGGATATCCGTGGCTGGCTACAGCGGTCGGATTGCTGCTGGTGCTGGTACACCTGGCACTGGTAAGGAATGCGGCTCGCGAAAGTCTGCTGCTACTGACAAGCCTTTTGCTTGGCCTGGTGGTCGATAGCATCCATATCCTCACGGGCATTCTTGTTTTTCCTGTCGGCAGTATCCATCCAGGTCTGCCGCCGGCCTGGATTCTCGTCCTCTGGCTCCAGTTTGCCATGACCCTCCACTACTCGCTGGGCTGGCTTACAGGCCGATATTTCCTTGGCGTTTTGTTGGGGAGTGCTTCCGGTGCCCTTGCCTACTGGGCAGGGGTCAGGTTCGGGGCTGCTGCCTTTGGCGTCGAACTTGTCCACAGTTTAGTGCAGATCGGCCTAAGCTGGGGCCTGACCATGCTTATACTGCTGAAAATTTCCATGCTCACAGCGCCGAAAAAAATCGCGCTGACCTATCGCTGTTTTCAGGCGCTTCCGCCGCCGCCGTTCTAAGCGCCATAGACCCGGAAGATGCAGGGCGTACCTGAACGTTGGTAACCATGGAATGATTGGAGATTCAACCGACGTAATTGATAGTCACCAGTGACTTGATAGAGAAGGTTCCCTTGGTTCCAATCATCATGTCCACAGCCGTCAACCTGCTGTCTCGTACAGGAGGGGTATCCTGACATATATGGACATGATGAAGTTGCCAGTTTTTTTCAGGGCTTACAAGGGCCTAGCCATCGGGCATCTAAGGTTGTGTTGTTTTCACTTGTACCATTGGGTGACTTGTTTTGAATTTTTACTGTTCCTTTGTAAGCTGAGTCGAAAGAACCCTGCAGCAAATAATCTATAGAAACAGTGGTCGTTTCGTCCAACTTACATTCAGTGTGAATTGTAACTTTGTCCCCTGAACGTTTGACATCAGGCGCTTTGCAATCAGGATTGTCTTCATTGG
>CAITZN010000038.1 GCA_903896915.1 uncultured bacterium | reverse complement strand
GTCACTTGCTGGTGGGGCATTGCTGATCTCCAGATTAATCCGACCGCTCTCGACGGATTCAGAATTAAAGTTGACAGTGCGGTGTTGCGTTTAAAAGATGGCTCCTGGTTAAACATCCCCAATAATGCCTATGCCGAAGAACGCGGGTTCTCGGACATCACCGGTCAGCTTGACGAGGGCGTACCTGTCTGGTTTTCGATCAAGCGGTCGGAACCGAATCGGCCTCTGGTCCATCCTCTCAACGAAACCAATAAAGGTATCCCCCGCCAATTCGTCTTAAAGGAAAATACCCTTGTCGACGAAAACAGTGGCGAGAACGGGCAAGTCATTCAATCCCGACTGTGGAATGTGCAAATCACGCTTGGCCCGCCTCCTGGGGATCAGTTCGAAGCCATCAAGGTAGGAGAACTGATCTGGTCTTCGGCGAAACAGCCTGTTTTCAGTGCCACATATATTCCACCCCTGCTCAATATCGGCGCTTCTGCTTACCTGCGGGACAGGGTGAAGAATGTAGTGGTCAAGATTCGTAACCAGGCCACTTTTTTACAAGGTGAGCTGGTCGCCAAGCGCATCTCCCTGACTAATGATCCGCTGCGAGTCCTTGCGAACCTGACCAGGCTGCAGATCATGTCGAGCTACAGTCTGGTTCTGCAGCAGCTGCTCAACATGAACCAGACCCACCCTTTTCCACTCTATCTGGAACTGGTGCGCTTGTTCGGCGAGTTGATTGTACTGTATCCTGATACGCCGTTGGAGGTCCCGGCCTACGATCATGACAACCTCTGGTATGTCATGGAAACGGTCATCAAGCTCGTGGAGCGCATGGTGGAAGGCGGCGTTGTCGTCGATTATATCCACCGGCGTTTTGAGGTTGATGGTGAGCGGCGGTACTGCCGTATCGACAAGGAATGGCTCGATCCGGAGCCAAACGTGCGGGTTATTGCCTATCTCTGCATCAATACCGAGATGCCGGAGAGCAGTGTGGACGCCATGCTCAGCGATTACCGTGTCAAAATCGGCCCGCCATCGCGCATTGACGAGATGTTGATGGCCAGAACCAGAGGCTTGACCTGTCAGCGGTTGCGACGGATACCCTCCGGGTTGCCTGACCGGAGTGGTTTGCACTATTTCCAGGTGGATTTCTCCAGGACTTCAGAATTCTGGCAGGACCTGTATCGGGATCTTCTGCTCGTGATTCATGGGATTCCGGTAGATGTGACTGATGACATCAGCCTGTATGTCCACGTTGAAAAAGGAGAGCGGTAATGCAAAATCAGGTGAGCATGGCTGTCAAGCCTGTCATTGATTTTCTTCTAGGCTTCCGTTATCGGCTCGAGACAGGGGCCGAGATTGATATTAACACATTGCGCAGTGATGTTCACAATGCCTTGCAGACGGTTGATGCGGTTCTTCGCAGTTCATCGGCTCTGCACTCGCGGGCAGAACTCATTCGTTACATCCTGGTAGGCTTTGCCGACGAGGTCATCCTTGCCTCCACTTGGAGCAAGGCCAACGAGTGGCGTGAAAAATTACTGGAGATGGAATTCTTCAAAACGAGTGTTGCCGGGGAGCGGTTTTTTGAACTGTTGGAGCAATACGGCTACCGTGACCCCGAGCTGGCGGATTTTTTCTTCACCTGTCTGGCGCTTGGATTTCGCGGCAAGTTTCGATCCCGTGAGGACGACTTGCGCACCATCAAGCAACGGGTCTATGCGGTCTTACCGAATCGATTACCCGATGACGAACGGATTCTAACTCCTGGGGCCGGCGAGGCCTTCGCGGGGGGAGATAAAATGATACCTCGCATTTTCGGGATATCGACCGTAGTCATCGTCCTGTTGGTAGCAACCATAGGTTACTTTGTGACGAGCCAATGGTTGTGGTCAACGATTGCGGAAAACATTCATGCCATTGCAGTTTCTCTGGTCAAAACTCCATAACAATTGAAGGATCACATCGACTTATGTTGAGTTCACTGCTGGATTTAATCAAATCGACGGCCTTTCTCTATATTAGCGGTACCCTGTTAGGCGTGGGCACGTTGGCTCTGCTTGGACGGATCTGGCAAAGCATGGGCTTGCGCTTTTTCCTTCTGGCGTTGGCCGGAGTGCTTCTCTGCATTCTTTTCGTAGTGGCCATTGTGCTTCTGTGGCGAGTTTTGGAGCGGCGGCGGGGCGACAATCTGGAAAGTGCCTTGGGCCAGGATGCTGCTTCCAAACAACAACAGCGGCAACAGGCGAAGGTGGCCGTGCAGGGCATCAAAGATCGTTGGTCTGAGGCTTTAATCACCTTGAAGGCGACGAAGGTCAGAATCTACGACCTCCCCTGGTTGCTGCTCATCGGCGAGCCTCAGTCGGGAAAGACAACGACACTGCGAGAGTCGGGCCTGGATTTCCCGCTTGGAAACGATTCCCTCTCCGGTGCGGGTGGTACGGTCAACTGTGATTGGTGGTTTACCAATGAGGCGGTGATCCTTGATACCGCCGGTCGTTTCACCATGCCTGTTGATACCGCTTCTGATCGCGAGGAGTGGCATTCCTTTTTGAAACTTCTTGCCCGCCATCGTCCGCGTTGCCCCATCAATGGGGTTATCGTCACTATCCCGGCGACCTCACTGTTGCAAGATCCGCCGGAGACCATCAAAAACAAGGCGCTCACCATCCGCGAAAAGCTCCAGGAGTTGGTCGCTGTTCTGGGGGTTGAGTTCCCCGTTTACATCATGGTTTCAAAACTCGACCTTGTCTACGGGTTTGCCGAATTCTGTGCTTCACTCTCAAATGAAGAGAGGAAACAAGCTTTGGGTTGGAATCGTCAGATTATGACCCCTGAGGCCTTCAGGCACGATGAGTTTAGTACTTTTTTTGCTGGCCTGATCGCACGCTTGGACATGTGGGCCAAACGACGGTTGCGTGATGTGAACCCTGGTGTGGAAGCTGATAGGATGTATGCTTTTCCCGGCGAATTCCACCGGTTGCAGGACACCCTTGCCGGGTATCTCAGTATGATTTTCAGACCGGATCGATATCATGTCCCTTTGCTGCTCAGGGGCTGTTTCTTTAGCAGCGGCATGCAGGAAGGCAAGTCGATTGCACGCGCCCTGCTTGATGGGGCGGAAGGCAGCGATCGTGGAATTCTGGCTGAATTTGCCAAGTCATTTGTCCAGTCCCGTGCTTATTTCATCAACGCGTTTTACTCAAAGACCTTTAAGGAACGATGGCTGGTGAGGCGGGCAGGTGGTGCGACCAAGCGGGAGATCCTCATCAGGGTTGCCGCCGCCGGATTTGCCGTACTCTTCGTGGTTTTTGCCGGGACCATGCTCTTTTCCGGGTACCGATCGCTGGTTAAGAAGGTGCAGCCATTAGAGCAGCAAGTACGATATGCGCAAACACTTCTGACAGGGGCAAAGACGGGACAGGAGATAAGCGCTTCAGAGATTGTACGTCTCCTGAACACGCTGGAAGCCGGACGTCGGGAAGTGGCATCGCAT
>CAITZN010000037.1 GCA_903896915.1 uncultured bacterium | reverse complement strand
GTCACCGCTGACTTTGTCAAGGAAATCTGTCTGTCTTCGGTTCTTCACGATATCGGCAAGGTCGGCATTCCCGATGCCATTTTGCTTAAACCGGGCCGACTAACCGAAATTGAATTTGCGGCTATGAAACGTCATTGCGAATATGGCAACATGGCCCTTACGTCATCAGAACATGATGCCGAAAGCTTTTCCTTTCTCCGCATGGGCCAGGAAATAACCCGATTCCATCATGAACGCTGGGATGGTTCCGGCTACCCGAGCGGACTGGCAGGGACTGCAATCCCGCTTTCAGCCCGGATTGTTGCCCTTGCCGATGTTTATGATGCTCTAACCTCAAGCAGATCCTATAAATTGGCCTACAGTCATGAAGAGGCTCGCAGGTGCATAGTTGAGGAGAGTGGTCGCCAATTCGACCCGAAAATCGTTTGCGCCTTTCTCAACCGCGAACAGCAATTCAAGGATGTCTGGCAAGAATTGTTACAGGCACAGGGCCTGGACGCATGAAGAAAGCTACGATGCAGTATCTTGAATTGTTTCATGGGGAGTCCCACCAATTACATCATCACCGGGTGTACATCATCCTTCTGGTTGGGATAGGGATAATGCTGTTATTCTCCATCCTCGACACTATCCTCGCACCGGAATTTTTTTCAGAATTCCTCTGTTATCGACTGTTTGCAGCAGGCCTCTGCGGTTTGCTCGTTGGGACCAACTATTGCGATAAAGAGCAGCGCCACGCCTGGTTAATTGGTTTTTCCGGTTACCTGAGTGCAGGCCTGGTCATTCTCCTGACAATCCACCGAACGGGAGGTATTCTTTCCCCCTACTACGTCGGCTTGATTGTGACCATGACCATCTATACGGTTATTGCGCCACTCACGACCCCCCAGACATTGATTAGCGGTTTTGCCTTAATTGCGATGTATCTGCTATCCCTTGTTTTTGTCGAGTCGCTCACCCACGATCAACTGATGCGTTTGTTCAGTAACCTGTTTTTTATGGTCTGTTTTGTCTTCATCGCCGCCACCCAAAGTTGGGCCGACACTGCTGCCAGAAAACAGGAGTGTATGTTGCGCACTGCGGAAAATGAAGCAGCGGCAGTTTTGGCCCGGCAGGCGGATAATCTGGAGGGTGAAGTCAAGCGGCGGAGCGAGGAACAGCAGATCACCGAAAAGCGGTACCGGATACTGTATGAGGCCATTGCCGACGATGTGGTGCTCGTCACCCCGCAAGGTGTGGTCCTTCAAGCAAACAGTTCCTATCTGTCACGTTTTTCTGATGGAACGGTGCCCGAGCGCGGGTCATTTTTCAACGCGGTTAGACCGGAGGATCTGGAAAAAGTTCAGTCCGGCTTGCTTGACGCTTTCGAGCGTGGGGCACCGGTGGCCGCCTGGCATTTGACCCTGCTTTCAGCCCAGGGACACTCCCTGGAAGTTGAAATCAGCGGCACGCTCTTGCAACGCGGAGAAATAAAACTCGGTCTCCAATTAGTTATTCGCGATATTGGTATACGCAAGCAGTTGGAAGAAAAGCTGATAGCCTCTCTGGGCAAGGTCAGGCAAACGGAGAATGCAGCGATTCTTGCCCTTGTCAAACTGTCTGAATACCGTGATCGCCCTCCTGGACATCATCTTGAGCGCATTCGGGAATATTGCAAAGTGCTCGCGGAAAAATTGTCGTGCCTTGGCGAGTTCAGAGATGTGTTTACCGATGAGTTTGTCCAAAATTTATATCAGGGATCAATTCTCCATGACATCGGCAAGGTCGCGATAGCCGATGAGATTTTGGAGAAAAAGGGGCCGTTGACTGAGAAAGAAGAACAGAGCTTGCGGCATCACACCCTGTTTGGTGGCAACGTCATCAAGACCATGGCTGAAGAGTGCGGTGGCAGTAGTTTTTTATCGTTAGCGCAAAATATCGCTTATTTCCACCATGAAAGGTGGGATGGTCAAGGATTCCCCTACGGCCTGCGGGGTGTGGAAATTCCGTTAGAGGCCAGAATTATGGCTTTGGCCGACACCTATGAAGGATTGACTTCCCCTAGAGATAAGGAGAAAGCGATGCCTCATCGACAGGCCCTGGGGATGATCGTCGAAAGCGCGGGCCATCAGTTGGACCCCTTGATTGTCCATGCCTTTGTCTTGGCTCAGGAGATATTTGACGGGATACGCTGTGAACTGGCTGAAACCAGCTGATTGTTCTCTGGGTGAGATGCTTGCGTTTGGATTCCGTTGCCTGCTTCGTTGAGCGATTCTTTCTTGTCGTCAGCTCAACAACATTTCCCTTGCCGTTCGAAAGTAAATACACTAGAAACAGAGGATTACCACATACACACTGCACCTTGCGGTGCATGCTTTTTTTATTTTTATTATGTGAGATTGGGCAGCGAATTTCCTACCGGAGGAGTGAATTATGAAAGCGAATATGATGCGGACTCCGCTTATCAAATCAGCGGTTGTGCTTCTTGTTTTTGTGCTGTTGGCCTACTTTACCAGTGTTTCGTCCGAGGGGAGTGTACTGAGCTCGGTTGGAACGATCATCATTGGTGCTTTCCGGCTGGTTCAGTGGGCTCTTGCCATGGCGATAGGCTTGACAGTCTGCATAGCCTTTCTTATTGGTATCTTTCTTTTTGCGGTTTCCCTTATCAATAAGGAAACGTCCGCGACGATGTATGAAGGAGTAAAACGATCGGCTGTTGCTTTCTGCGCACCGCTATGTTCCTGTTTGGGTTCTCTCAAATGTGCAGATTCACAGTGCAGCCAGCCTGTCCAGGCCTCTGCCAGCAGCGAACAGCTCAAAGACGAATTGCAGGCCATTATTGCGGGTGAGGTTAAGAAAATTACCGATAATCAGCAGGCCCTGAATGATCAATTTGTCTCTCTAAACGCTAAAATACAGTTCATTGAGGAAAAGAGTTCAGGGTTTGCCGCTACCAGTCAATTGGAGGTTGTTGCCGGTGAAATTGCCAATTCCGGCAAGGCCCTCGGCACGGTCCAGAATTCCGTTGCTACTTTAGAGGGTAAGCTCAGCGACACACTGCAGCAGCTCCAGGCGATCACACCAGAGAAAATACTCAGCGACATTCCGGTTCGTTTGGCATCGCTTGAACAGAAAGGAGAAGTCAAAGAGTTTGATCCCCAGCCGCTGACCGAGTCTCTGCAAATCTTGCAAAAGGAAGTGGAAGAACTCAAGAAAAAGAATACAGGGAGCACAAGGGCCAAGAAAAAAGCCTGACAAGTGTCTCCGACCAAGGTTGCCCCTTGGTTCTAAACCGGTTCCGTTCAAGCCATTCCGTTAACTGCGGGATGGCTTTTTTTTTCTCGACCGCTCTGTTATCTGGGTAGCAGTTCTTTGAAGTATTCGATCGAGGGGAAATGACAGGAGTATTGCACCCGTTGTCGGCTGCTGGGACGGGCAACAAAGAGAAGATGTGCCAAGCCGTAGTTCTGCGCTGAAAACAAGACTTTTTCGGTATCATCGACCAGCAGCGTTCTTGCCTTGTCAAAGTGCAGCATCTGTTCGAGGCGTTCCCAGAAGAGCGGCTCCTCCTTTGCAAACCCTACTTCTTCCGCGCAGACGATTCGATCAAACCAAGGACCGATGGCGGTCTTTTCCAGCTTGATTGATAAGGTGCTTTCGTGGGCGTTGGTGATCAAATAAAGCTTTTTCCCCGATTTTAAACAATATTCTAAAAAATCAACGACATACGGATGAACACCGATGAGGTGATTGATCCGGAGTTTGAGTTCCTGCAGATCCATTTCCAGTTCACGGGACCAGAAGTTCAAATCTGCCCAGTCGAGAGTGTTTTTGACTTTCTGATAGCGGACCAGCAATTGAGCCTTGGCCTCTTCAATGGAGATATCCTGGAGCAGACTATAATGTTCCGGCACATACTGTTCCCAGAAGTAGTCGTCAAAATGTTTGTCCAAGAGTGTGCCGTCCATGTCGAGGAGAACGGTATCAATCTCTTGCCAGGGGAGTGCAGGGAAAATTTTTTCACAAGGTGAATTGGTACTGTTCATTGCGGTTATTCCTTCAAAGTTTGCAATATGGCCTGAATTCGGGCAAAGAGCTCATCGTGGCTGCTTATGGGCACGACGAGCCGTTGATCGGGGGTCAGGCGGATGGGTTTGACTGGTCGTTTCTTGTCTGATTTTTGCTGAATGAGAGTGAGAAGTCGTTGCGGATCGACCGGTGCATTGGGGACAAACGAAAATATTAAGGCGTCGGGCCCCTGTTCCAATTTATTGATACCGAGGCTGCGCAACTGCTGTTTGAGAGCGATAATCACAAGCAGGGTTTGAGCTTCTCGGGGCAAAGGACCGTACCGGTCGACCAGCTCTTCTTGGAGATCAGCCAGTTCTTCCTCCGTACCATTACCTGCGACGGCGATGCGGCGATAGGCCTGGTAGCGTTGGCTAGTGTCTTTAATATAGCTGTCTGGCAGGAAGGCTGCAACCTTGAGTTTGATTTCGGGGTCGATGTCTGTAGGGGGGATCGATTCGATGCCTTCCGCTGCTTTTCGTTTCAGATCTGCAACCGTTGATTGCAGTAATTCGAGGTAGAGATCGTAGCCGACGGCGGCTATATGCCCGGACTGCGAGACTCCAAGGAGATTGCCGCCGCCTCGGATCTGCAGATCGTTCATTGCCAGTTTGAACCCGCCGCCCAGTTCGGAGCAATCCATCAGCGCTCGTAAACGCTGTTGGGCATCCGGTGTGAGGTGATCCAAGGAGGGCACGAGCAGATACGCATACGCTTGTCTTGAGGAGCGGCCAACCCGGCCTCGTAGTTGGTAGATATCAGCGAGGCCAAGATGATCGGCTCGGTTGATGATGATTGTGTTGGCATTGGGAATATCCAATCCAGATTCGATAATGGTGGTACAGACCAGGATATCCAGCTCATGGTTAATGAAGCGCACCATGATGTCTTCGAGTTGCGGTCCTGGCATCTGGCCGTGGGCAACACCAATTCTGGCTAGTGGGACAAGAGCGGCTATGGTGTCGGCGATGCGGTGAATTGACAGAACGCGGTTATGGACGAAAAAGAGCTGGCCGCCTCGCTCCAGTTCCCGCAGGACAGCTTCACGGATCACCAACTGATCGTGACGAGCCAGGAAGGTCTTCACCGAACGCCGTTGCTGGGGTGGTGTAGAAATGACAGAGAGATCGCGTATGCCCAGAAGTGACATTTGCAGGGTCCGGGGGATGGGGGTGGCGGTCAAGGTGAGAACATCCACAGATGCCTTTATTTTCTTAATCTTTTCCTTGTGTGCCACGCCGAACCGGTGCTCTTCGTCGACGATGAGCAGGCCGAGCTTCTTGAACTGGATATCTTTGGAGAGGAGGCGGTGGGTTCCTATAACCAGGTCAACCTTGCCAGCGGCTAGGGCTGCGGTGATATCTTTCTGCTGGCGGGAGGTACGAAACCTGTTGAGGCAGGCGATTTCAACGGGGAACGAAGAAAAACGTTCCCGGAAGGTTTGGGCGTGTTGTTCGGCCAGAACCGTGGTCGGCACAAGGATCGCAACCTGGAAACCGTCTTCAATAGCCTTGAAGGTCGCCCGAGCTGCAACTTCGGTTTTGCCGTAACCAACATCGCCACAGATGAGACGATCCATCGGCTGATCACGGGTCAAGTCGTCGATGACGTCATCAATGGCCTTGGCCTGTCCGCTGGTTTCATCGTAGGGGAAAGATTCCTCCAATTGCCGGTAGAGATCACCCGGAGGTGAAAAGCGGTGGCCATGGCGCATGGCTCTGCGGGCGTAAATCTCAAGCAGTTCCTGGGCTATTTTCCAAACCGCCTCGGTTACCTTTTTCTTGGCGGTCTGCCAGCGCTGGGAACCGAGGCTGTCAAGTTTTGGGTCTTGATCGGTGAGGCCCTGATAGCGACTTACCCAGTGGAGACGGTCCACCGGGACATAGAGTTTGTCGTCGTCACGGAAGGCAATCAGCATGAAATCACCTTGTTGCCCAGAAAATTCCATATTGACTAGCCCTTGGAAGATGCCGATGCCATGGTCTCGATGTACCACCACATCGCCTATAGCAAGCTGATCAATCTGGATGGGGGGGGCTTCGTCACGAGGTCGTTTTTTTTGCCGGCTGCTGCCCAGTCGTTTTTCCCCGAAGAGTTCTGAGGCTGAGAGGAAATGGAGTTTTTCAGTGATAAGGTCAAACCCGCGCGACAGAGGGTGCTCATAGCAGAAAATCAGGTCGTGGTCGTGAACAGCGGTCGGATCAAAAGGGGGGAGGCGTAATTCAGTTCGCAGTTGATAGTTGGTGAACATCTCACGTAAATGCGATGCTTGTCGGGCTGACCGGCAGGCAATAACGACCGTTTCCTGCTCCTGTTGCCACTTGAGAATACGTTCGACCAACGGGGCAAGTAGACCCCTTTTTTTGCGCTGCAGCTCGATCTCCTGCGTCAGGAGACTATGATCTCCTGTCTGCACCGTTAGCGTAGGTGCGTGATGATCAGGATCAGGCAGGTGCGGTATCCTTGCCAGTAGGGATTGATTGCAGGACTGATGAAATTCGGCCTCGGTTAGAAAAAGGTCGTCTGGGGGAATTGCTGGCACGTTGTGTGCCACTGCTTCAGCATAATTAGCCTGGATGCGCTCTCGTACTAGCTGCATCCGTTGATTAACCGCTTGGGGATCATTAATGATCAGCGCCGTATTGGTGGGCAGGTATTTGAAAAGGGTTGGCAACCGTTGCTGACCACCATACAGGAGCGGCAACATGAATTCCATGCCGGGGAATCGTTGTTTGGTGACGAAACGCTCTCGGAGGGTTCGGAACTCGTCGGAGGGCCAACCGTAGTTTTCGGCGGCAGCATCAAGGGTTGCTAGCAGGATGTGTTGGTCACCTTCCTTGGGAAATAAAAGATCGGAGGCAGGTATGAGGACCACTTCTTCCAACTGTTGCCGGGAACGCTGGGTGAGAGGATCAAAAAGTCGGATGGATTCCACTGTATCGCCAAAGAAATCAAGACGCAGGGGACCCGCCCTATTGCTGTCAAGCGCCGGTGGGTAGACATCGATGATGCCACCGCGTATGGCCAGATCGCCTTCCTGGCGGACCATATCGCACAACTGGTACCCCGCCGCAACCAACGAGGTTATCAAACGATCAGGATCCGTTTCCTCGCCGGCAATCACCAATTCGCAACGGCTGTTAAGTTCGCTGGCAGGAAGAACCCGGCGCAGTACCGCTTCGGCTGAGGTAAGGACTATGCAGGGCTCGTCATTATCCTGCAACTGATAGAGCGTTGCCAGTCGGGCGCAGACGGTTGCGGGGTCAGGTGAAAGCGGGGTGTAGGGAGGGATTTCATAACTCGGGTGGATCAGTACCCGGATTTTTGAAAAAAAGGCTATGTCCTGAGCGAGGATATCAAGCTGTTCGTCGGCGGGAATAACACAACAGATGGTACGTCGTAGTGTTTCCACCGCCCTGCTAAGCAACAGAGCGGTGGATGCACCATGGAGACCGAAGATGTCGGAAGGCGGACTGTTTTCACGCAGCCGCGTAAGGATCGACTGCATGTAGGGCGGTTACAACCTCAGTGGAGTAAAAAACTTAGAAGTTCCCGCCCATGCTGAAGTCCCAGGTGGAACCGGCTTCTCCATTTTTTTGGTCAAGATTGAAACCCCAGGCCAATCGAAGGGGACCGAGCGGCGAAGCCCACATAAGGCCTACACCAGCCGCTTTTTTATAGTCGCTGAAATCCCAGTCCTTGTCGGCTGCATAAACGTTACCGAAGTCGGTGAAGATCTCGCCATCTATGCCCATATCCTTCACAATCGGGTGGATAAAGGATACCGTGCCGAACCACATCTTGTCACCGCCGATCCTATCTTGGGTTAAAGGATCAAGCGGACTGATGGTGGCCGACCTGAATCCGCGGATTGAATTCATGCCGCCCAGGAAGTAGTTTTCATACACGGGGAGATGGCCGGCCTGGTTTTCAAAGGCCTTGCCAGCGGAACCACGGACGTGAAAGACCGTATCAAAGAATAGCGGGAAATACCAGGATGAGTCTCCTCCTACCTTGGTGAACTGAGCGTCGCCGCCCAGGGGGCCGCCCGCATATGAGGTGGTGATGCTGTTGCGCGAACCTGCCGTCGGTGAGAAAAGCTTGTCACGGGTGTCGCGGACCAGGGAAAGTTCTGCCTCACTGGTCAGGTGGATAT
>CAITZN010000036.1 GCA_903896915.1 uncultured bacterium | reverse complement strand
TGTTTGGCGAAAGAAACAGCCTTTTCGGAGCTGCCGGCCGAATCTTTGATGATCAGCTCAAGCGTGTCGCCGTTAATGCCGCCGGCTTTGTTGATTTTCTCAACCACCATCTCGGCACTTCTGGCCTCCGGGCCGCCCAGGAAGGAGGCCGGACCAGTAACAGCGAAGATGGCGCCCACCTTGATGGTTCCCGCCTGCGCGGCATGCAGCGATGCTGTCAGCAGCAGATAGCTGGCAGCACATCCCCATAGAATTTGTTTGACACCTTGTTTCATGTTTCCCCCTTTGCGACATGAATGAATAAATCAAACCCCGCCGGCAAACTGCGGCAGGATATTATGCCTCCCACTGCCCGTCTATAAAGCGCAGATGTCCGCCCCGGTCAACAGGGTGAATCCGTTTTGCTGCAGGACTTCGATTGCCTTATCCATTTCATCGAAGCGAAAAATCAAAACAGCATTTGCCCCACTTTTATTGACAAAGGCATACATGTATTCGACGTTCAACCCGGCGGCGGTGACAGTTTTCAGCACCCCGGCAAGGCCGCCGGAACGATCCGGCACCTCAACCGCAACCACGTTGGTCTTGCCGACAGTGAAGCCTCCAGCACGCAGAACCTCCTTGGCGCTATCGACCTTGTCGACAATGAGCCGCAGAATGCCGAAATCGGCGGTATCAGCAACGGAAAGAGCCCGGATATTGATATCGTTTTCAGCCAGGATTCTGGTTATTTCCGCCAGACGACCGGATTTATTCTCCAGAAAAACTGCAATCTGTTCTACGCGCATAAAATCCTCCAGGTTTGGTAAATATTCAGGTGGATAGTTTGTTAGGTGTTTAGCTTAGCCTGTCAGTGATTGAAAAGTACCAGAAGATGTCCGCTTTAGCCTCTTCATTTTTGACCTTTTTTTGCCTAACAGGCTACAGCCTAATAACTTCAACAACCTGAGTTATTACAGTTTGCGCTTGTCGATCACCCGTTGGGCCTTGCCCTCGGAACGCTGAATGGAACGTGGTTCCACCAGTTTCACCTTGCAGGTGACGCCCAGCATATCTTTGATTTCAGCCTGGATCTTTTTGCTGAGATTCTCCAGCACTTTGATCTCATCGGAAAAGATATCGTCACTGACCTCGACCAGCACGGCCATGACATCGAGATTGCCTTCACGGGTAACCTCGATCTGGTAGTGGGGTTCTACCCCTTCAATCCCGACCAGCACATGTTCCACCTGGGAGGGGAAGACATTAACGCCGCGGATGATCAGCATGTCGTCGGTACGGCCGGTTACCTTTTCCATGCGCACCAGGGTGCGGCCGCAGCCACAGGGCTCAAGGAACAGCCGGGAGATGTCTTTGGTCCGGTAGCGGATCAGCGGAAAGGCCTCCTTGGTGAGGGTGGTGAAGACCAGTTCTCCGGTTTCGCCGTAGGGCAGGGGTTCGAGCGTATCCGGGTCGATGATCTCAGGCAGGAAATTATCTTCCAGAATGTGCATGCCGTGTTCTGAGTGCAGGCACTCCATGGCGACCCCGGGACCGATGATTTCTGACAGGCCGTAGATATCGACCGCCCTGATCCCCAGTTTGCGCTCGACCTCTTCCCGCATGTTCTGACTCCAGGGCTCGGCCCCGTGGATGCCGACTCGCAGTTTGAGTTCCTCGGGCGAGACACCGACATCGGCCATGGCGTCGGCCAGATTGAGGGCATAAGAAGGGGTGGAGAGCAGCACGGTAGAGCCGAAATCGCGCATGATTGTGATCTGCCGCCGGGAATTGCCGCCTGAAACTGGAATGACCGTGGCCCCGAGGGCCTCGATACCGTAATGGGCGCCCAGGCCGCCGGTGAAGAGGCCGTAGCCATAGGCATTGTGGACCATGTCGCCCCGGGTTACTCCGGCCATGGTCAGGCAACGGGCCATGACCGAGGCCCAGAGATCGATATCTGCTGCAGTATACCCGACCACCGTCGACTTGCCGGTGGTGCCTGATGAGGCATGCACTCGGATGACATCGTCCATGGGGGTGGCAAAGAGCCCAAAGGGATAGTTGTCGCGCAGATCGTCCTTGGTGGTGTAGGGCAGTTTGCGCAGATCCGTCAGGGACAGGATATCAGAGGGTTTGACCCCGGCCGCGTCCATCTTCGCCCGGTAAGGCAGCACCGTTGCATAGACACGATGCACCAGCGCCTGCAACCGTTTGAGCTGGATCGATTCCAGCCCGGAGCGCGGCAGTGTTTCGATTTCTTCAACCCAAATCATCATTCTACCTCTTTTCGTTCGGTTGATACCGCGTTTAGGCGTAAACCGCAGCCCGGCCGGCAGCAAACGCCTTTTTGTTGACCTCGCGGAACTGTTCCTTCACCGTGGCATCAATCACTTGGAGAAAGACATCGGGACTGACAGCCAGGAAATTGGACATGGCGCCCACCATAGCGACGTTGGCGGTGCGCAGTTCGCCCACTGACTCGGCCACGGCAAAGGCGTCAATAGCGACGACCTTGATCTTCCGGGCGGTCAGTTCATCCAGGATGTTCTCCGGATAGGTCGCCTTGCCCAGGGCCACGGACGGTGGCAGAATCTTCTGGGTATTGACCACTACGGCGCTGTCCTTATGCAGATAGGGCAGATAACGGACGGCCTCCAGGATCTCGAAAGCCACCAGGATGTCGGCAGTCCCCAGCTCGATCAGGGGGGAGTAGATCTTCTCCCCATACCGTAGATGGGCCTCCACCGAGCCACCGCGCTGGGCCATGCCGTGAACTTCGCTCTTTTTGCAATCGAATCCGGCAGCCAGCTGGGCATGAGCGGTCAGCTCGCTGGCGAGCAAGATGCCCTGTCCGCCTACACCGGAAAAGAGTATATTGCCGCTCTGTTTCATCACTTCGCCTCCTTTCTGGTGATCGCATCAAACTTGCAGACCGC
>CAITZN010000035.1 GCA_903896915.1 uncultured bacterium | reverse complement strand
CCGGTCTGCAGTTCACGAACTCTTTCAGAAAAACCCGCGAGTGTCGGTTCGGCAAAAAGTTCACGGGCGGGGACCTCGTGACCGAGTTGCTTTTCGAGACGATGGGCAACAGCAATCGCCAGCAGGCTGTGACCGCCCAGTGCAAAAAAATTGTCTTCGCGGTGGATAGGACTTCGTTCCAACAAGTCGGCCCATATCCCGGCAATGCATTGCTCCAGTTCATCCTGTGGAGGAGTCTGCCCCGTGCTGGACGGATGAACATCGAGTAAATCAAGAAGAGCCATCCGATCAACCTTTCCTGATACCATCAAGGGAATGGATAATACCGAAATTACTCCGGACGGAATCATGTGGGAAGGCAGTCGTTCCATCAGGAAGGTTTTCCATTCTGCCATTTCAGGCATTTGCTCTCCCGGCTTGAGGCGGACAACACCCCACAAACTCTTTGCACCTCCTTGCTGTTCGTCAAGAAGAACCACAGTCTGCGAGATTGCGGGGTGCGCAGTCAAAGCATACTCTATTTCGCCTAATTCGATTCGGATTCCGTTCATCTTCACCTGATCGTCAATCCGACCGATGATTTCAAGAGTTCCATCAGCTTGCCAGCGACCAAGATCGCCGGTACGGTAGAGACGGCCATGGGGGCTCTCCATGAAACTTGCTGCCGTGAGTTCAGGGCGGTTCAAATAACCCTGACTGATGCCGACTCCTCCCAGCCAGATTTCTCCGGTTACTCCCGGCGCCAGTGCATAACCTTCATCATTGCAGATAGTGACGCTGGTATTCGGTAGCGGCCTGCCTGCAGTCAGAAAACGCCGTTCATCAACTTTCAGGAGGCCCATTGTGCTGGTAATGGTGTTCTCAGTGGGGCCGTAGGCGTTGAAATAGTTCAGATGATGCGCGTATCTTTTTACATCTTCCGGAGCCGGGGCTTCGCCTCCTGTGACCAGAACACGCAGAGTGGCGGGGAGTTTTGCCCCTTCCAGGAGTCCGAGATAGGTTGGTGTAATGTCGGCCACGGTGATACGCATTTCCTGCAGGAAATCAAGAAAACGTTGTGGCGACTCAATGATGTTTTTTGGGAGAGGGCAGATTGCCGCACCAGAGGCGAGCGGCACCCCGATGTCGGACAGGGAAACGTCGAACGATGGGGATGCGAACAGGAGTGAGCGGTCATCGGCCTGGAACTCCAGGATCCCGGCGGCACCAAGTACCATGTTCACCAGGCTGTCATGAGCAATCAAGGTGCCTTTCGGCTTGCCTGTAGAGCCTGAGGTGTAAAGTATATAGGCGATATCGTCGGGTTGTCCGTCGCTAAAGGCTCTTTTTGAGTATTGCCGCCGAAACGGTTCCGGCAACTCTTCCGGCCGCAGCGGGTCGGAAATAATCCTGTCAAGCTCTTCGGGTACGGCAATGCCGTCAAGGACGATGAGGTGGGATACTCCGCCGTCAGTGGCCATAAAACTCATTCGTTCCGGGGGAAGCTCCATTGATAGCGGCAGATAGGTGGCGCCTGATTTCCAGATGCCCAATAGTGCTGCCGGAAGCTGCGATGAGCGGCCGGCAAGAACAGCGACAACACTTCCGCGGGCGGCTCCACGCTGCAAAAGAGCGTGCGCAATGGCGTTAGCCTCCTCATCAAGAGAGCGGTAGGAGAGTCTGCGGTCAGGTGTTATTACTGCAGGCCTGTCAGCCTGATCCGGCTGGTCAGCAATCCTTTCAAAGAGTTCGTGAAAACGCAGACGAGGTCGTTCTACGATCTCACCCTGCTGCCATGAGGCAAGCATCCGTGTTTCTTCCGGCAGGAGAT
>CAITZN010000034.1 GCA_903896915.1 uncultured bacterium | reverse complement strand
CACTATCGATCACCTTCTGGGTGCCGTCGTAATAGGTGATTCGATCTTGCTCATCAACCGAGCCCATGTAGCCGACTTCAACCCGGTACATATCGCCGGTAACCAGCTCCATGTATTTGTCATTTTTCAGGACCACATCATCAAAGACCTTGAGGGTCAATTCGCCCAAACCGACCAACTCTTTGGACCACTCCTCGATCTGTCGGCGCTCTTCTTCGTTCAGTTGCTTGGACCAGCCACCGGGAATAGCGGCCACCGGATGGTTGGGCTTACCGCCTAACATTTCGAAGATTTTTACTGCCAGGCCACGGCGACGCAGGACCTCACGACCAGTCTCAGCGCCGACCGCGTTAATCAGGCCGACCACATTGCGCTCTGCTGGATTGGATTCTGGTCCGACCACAAAATCAGGCAATCCCAAGGCATAGAGGATAACCGAATGATCCTCTACGTAATGGGCGTTGAAAAACAATTCCCGAAGTTTTCGTCCTGCCGGTGGTGGCGTTACGCCAAAGACACCGTCAGAAGCCTTCATCGAGGCAGTGAAATGGACGCCTCGGCAAACACCGCAGACCGTCGAAACCGTCCGGGGAACCTCTTCCATGGGCATGCCCTGGAGAAATTTTTCAAAACCACGGAATTCGACGGTCTGGAAGAAAGCGTCATCAACATTACCTGCATCATCGAGAAAGATAGCAATCTTGCCATGCCCCTCGAGACGGGTGATTGGATTGATCTCTATTTTTTTCATATTGCTGCTCCTTGCAGTCGGTACCGGCACACTTGGCTCGAGGCCAAAGCCGAATTTATTCTTCAGCGCTTCAAAGATCCCCATGAACAGACCCTCCCTGATTGTTCTTGCCGACATCCTGGCGTGCTACCTCTCCTTATTTTCAGCAATCTTGTGGTTGAGGTTCGATGCCGTATGGCTGTAGCGGTAGAACATTTTAGCCATATTGTTGTACTTCTCAATGAACTGGGCAGCGGTTGCATCATTGGCCATGCTGGAGGCCAGGGTTGAGACGCAGCGGGCTCCGAAATCCTTAATGCCTGGGATAGGGCCACCGCAGCCACGGCAGGGTATGTTGACATTGAGGCAGGAGGCGCCGCAATCTCCCTGGGTAACAGGGCCAAAACACATGTAGCCCTGTTGGAGCAGGCATTTGTCGAAATCGGGTTGTCCGTCGATGGTGCGTTTGATCTCACCTATCGGCAGTCGCTCCTGACCGGTGATGGCCGGATTGCGCTTGCAGATATCGCAGACGGCCTTGCCGCCGGTCAGCCAGGAACCCGCTGGAGGTAGGTCGCCAGCAAGGATTGCACCGACCAATTTCCCAACAAAGGAAGGGTGGGGCGGGCAACCTCCAACGTAGTACTCGACATCGACCACCTGGTCGATGGTGGAGCAGTTGTCGAGGAAGGTTGGAATAGTGAGGTGGTATTTGCCATCCAGCATGTAATCCGGGGTTGGATAGATCCCATCGGGGTTATCAGTTGAGAACGAGGTCTTGTAGGCCTGGCTGAATAGTTCCTCTTTGGTGTGGAGGTCACCGAGAGCGGCAATGCCGCCCATTGTGGCGCAGGCACCGAAGGCTACCAGGATTTTCGATTTTTGGCGCAGGATCTGAACGGTGTGCAGATTCTCGCTGTTGCGGATCATGCCGTCGACAAAGGCAAGATCAATCGACTTGTCCGGCATATCCTCCAGGTCTTTATACTTAACGTCAGCCACAGTCGGTGCCCAGAACACGATCTCCAGGGACTCCAATACATCGACCAGCACCTCGGAAAGATCGACCACGCTCATTTCGCATCCCGCGCAGCCTCCGGCGAGCAGAAAGGCGGTTTTTACTTTATTTGCCATGACCATTACCTCCCTTGAGCGGGTTCGGCCCCATCTCCTGCAACTCTTTGGTAAACTCTTCAATAACCTCAGCAAAACGGTAGCCTTCGGCACCTGAAATCCATTCCAGCCGGAACCGTTTGGTGTCAAAGCCCATATCATCAAGCATTTTAGAGAGTATTGTCATTCGCTGCGAGGTTTTATGGTTACCGGTTTTATAATGGCAGTCACCGAAATGGCAGCCGCCGATCAGGACGCCATCAGCCCCTTGCGCGAAGGCCTCCATGACATATTCAGGTTCAACTCGGCCTGAACAAGGAACCTTGATCAGTTTAACAGAAGGCGGGTACTTGGCTCGCAAGTTTCCAGCGAGGTCGGCGCCCGCATAGGTGCACCACTGGCAGGCAAAGCCAACAATATTTGGATTGTAGGACATTAGGCCACCTCCTTGATGAGACGGTTTTCGCTTTGGATTGCTTTAATAACCCCACTGCGGTCGATCTGCGAAATGGAAGCCACCTGGTTTGGATCAAAGCCCATGGCCAGGGCGAGCAGCTGGGTATAATAAAAGGTCGGAATGGGTTCGAAATCTATCAGGCCCCGCTGTTTAAGAATCGGTTGCGACATATCGAACTGGAGAAAACAGGAGGAGCAGGTGGTGACGATCAGGTCAGCGTCTGTTTCCTCTTTGATGGAAACAATCTTTTCCTTAAATAGCCCCAGGGATTTTTCCGCATCAGTGGAGCGCATCCCACCCATACCGCAGCAACCTGCAAGTCGTGAATAATGCGGCACGGTTGCCCCGGTTGCCTCGCAAAGTTCACGAAGCATGGTGGGAGCAAAGGGATTCACTTCATTCACCTTGTAGACATCGGTTGGCCATAGGGCATGACAACCGGTTTGCACCGCAATTTTCAAACCTTCAAGGGAATACTTCAGGTTTTCTCTGATCTTCTGGGTGCCAACCATATGATGGAGTACATGGGCTACATGATAGACATCGGAGGTGCCTTTGAAGGTACGGTTGATGGTGGCCAAGCTGGCGTTGACTACCTTTCTCCTCTCCGGGTCTTCGAGAAAATGTTTTGCCTCCGAAAGGACCCCAAAGCAGGAGTTGCAGCCGGTCATAATGTCGACCCCCTGCTCTTCGGCGATAGTGATGTTGCGACTGGATATGGCGCACCAGGTGTTGAGGTCGAATGAGGGTGCCGTGCCCCAGGCAGGGCAGCAAGAGGCACCTTGTAGATCGACGGGTTCGATACCCAGAACCGGAAATATTTTACGAAAAGACTGTTCAATATCAGGGTTCTTGAGCGGTATGTTACATCCGAGATATAAGCCGATTTTTTCCATGAGTCCTGTCTCCTTTGTCTAGAAAAGTCCCAACTCACCCATGGGGCTGTTGTTGATCAGCGTTTGGATTTCATTTTTTGCCTGGTCGTCAAAGGCCGAGGTCGGCGTTTCTTCGGACAGACCAACCTTTTTTCTCGCTTCTCTGGGATCAGTATAGACAGCATGACCGGTCTCAAACAGATTCATCTGGCTAGTGATCGAAGAGGTGGAAAAGGCTAGTTGATTGGCTTGATAGCGCCGGAAGGCAAAAACGACTTCTTGGGGGCGTACGCCCTGCGGACAGATCTCAGTGCACCTATTGCAGGCTTGGCAGCCCCAGCTGGAAGAATCTTCGATTATCTCCTCCAGTTGACCGTTGAGAAGAGCGCGGATCAGGTTGCGGCAGAGGAGAGGGAAGCCGGCTTTAACCCCGGGACAAACAGCCGAGCAGGCCCCGCATTGGACACAGTTGAGAATATGTTCGCCGCCGTAGCCGATGATGGTGGATACGGCCTCGTTGATCTTGTTTTGGTCTATTATCATTGTGTTATCCTCCTTACGCCGTCAAGGCCTCGATTTGCGCAAAGATCTGCGATTCTTCGTAACCATGGAGAACAATCGCACCCGATGGGCAGGTCGAGGTGCAGACACCGCAGCCTTTGCAGGACGACATCTCGATCTGTGCTCTGGGTCGGTCCGCATAGGTCTGCATGGTGATAGCGTGATACGGACAGAGCGGGATGCAGATACCGCAGCCGCTGCACTTCTCGGAGTGGACCTCTGAAATAATTGCCTCGATCCTGATCTGTCCCTGGGATAGCGGTACCGCAGCAGCGGCGGCAGCCCCTTTGGCCTGAGCGACAGTGTCCGGAATATCCTTGGGCCCCTGACAGCAACCGGCGAGGAACAGCCCTTCCGTGGCGGTCTCGACTGGGCCAAGCTTGGGGTGTAACTCCCGGAAAAAATGGGACCCACAGAACTGTAATCCCAGTTTTTGAGCAAGCGCGGTCGCATCCTGTGGAAGTTCTACAGCAGTGGCCAAGACGACCAGGTCAGATTCGTATTCGATGTTGGTGGCAGCTTCCATGTCATAGGCAAGCACCCGAAGCTTGTCCTCGGGCAGCATTTCCAGGCCGCCAACCTTGCCCTTGAAGAAATTTATCCCCATTTTCCTGGCCCCGACATAGTATTCGTCGTATCCCTTGCCAGCAGCGCGGACATCAATAAAATGCATGTTGATCACCATGTCCGGATACTTTTCTTTGATCAGCCGGGCCTGTTTGATCATATACATGCAGCAGAAACGGGAACAGTAGGTGTGGAAGTGCTCATCGCGCGAGCCCATGCAAGAAACAAAGGTGATGGTGTGGGGTTTTTCCTTGTCTGAGGGCCGCAGCAGTTTGCCTTCGGTCGGGCCGGTGGCGGAGATGATCCGCTCGAGTTGCAGGGCGGTGATAACGTTTGGGGAAGCCGGAGCCATCTCCTTGAACCAACCCTTATCCATCACTTGATATCCGGTGGCGATGACGATAGAGCCAACCTCGATCTCCCTGATGGCGCCGTCGGGGTTATGGGCAATGGACCGATTAATTGCCTCGGCCTGACAAGCTCGTTCGCAGGGGGCGAGGATAGGTCTGCCTGTTTTCTCGTTGATTTTAGGCATGGTGCCGATCTCACGGCCCACACAGTTGATGCAGTGCTCCATATCAACAACGGCTTTTTTGGGTACAGCTTGAGGAAACATGATATAGGCTGCCCTTCGATCCGACAGGCCAGCATTGAACTCGTCCGGCGTCTTTGATGGGCATTTGGTTGCACAGTCTCCACAGCCGGTACACTTACTCCAATCGACATAGGTCTGTTTTTGGCGTATTTTCGCTGTAAAATTACCGATATAACCGGAAACGTCCTCAACCTCGGCGTAGGTCAGGGTCTCGATATTGGGATGGTTATAAACCTCGACCATCTTCGGGGTGAGGATACAGGCGGAGCAGTCGTTGGTGGGAAAGGTTTTGTCCAGCTGGGCCATAACACCTCCTATGGAGGGTCTTTTTTCAACCAGATAGGTTTTATGGCCCATATTGGCAAGTTCGAGAGCTGCACTTATGCCGCCTATGCCCGCGCCTATCACCAGAGCCGCATCGGTGACCGGAACGAATTTATCTTCCAGGGGCTCCAGGAAGCGGGCTTTGCCGACAGCTGACCCCACGATTTTTTTAGCTTTTTCGGTCGCCCCTTCATGATCATTGCCGTGCACCCAACTGCCCTGGTCACGGATGTTGGCCATTTCAAACAGATATTTATTTAACCCAGCCTTTTCGATGGCTGCCCGGAAAATGGGTTCATGGGTTCGGGGAGTGCAGGCCGCGACCACAACCCTGTCGACCAGGCCGTTGCGAACATCCTGTTTGACCATTTCCTGGCCAGAATCCGAGCACATGAATAGATCCTTGCGGGCAATAACAACATCGGGCAGGGTTTCCGCAAAGTCGCGGACCGCTGCGACGTCGATTACGCCGGCAATGTTTGAACCGCAATGACAAACATACACACCGACTTTTGCCATGAGTGCCTCCTGAATAGAGAGTGGTTGTTCTTGAACGGGTTGCTTTGACGGGCTGATCAGACGGTTCTATTTATCTTGTTTTTAAGCGACCTCCATGTATCAATATAATTGAT
>CAITZN010000033.1 GCA_903896915.1 uncultured bacterium | reverse complement strand
TCGACAAAATCGACATAGGCCTCATCCACCACCACGATCACTGTTTGCGGTAAACCGGCCAGGAACCGATCAAACACCTCTTTTTCGATAAGGGTACCGGTTGGATTGTTCGGGTTGTCGATGAAAATCAAACGGGTCCGATCGGTGATCGCAGCGCTGATCGCCTCCAGATCGTGAACCATGGCCTGCAAGGGAATGATGACATTCTCCCCACCTCGCACCTGGACGAATTTCTGGTACATGAGGAAGGAGGGATGACTGGTGATGACTTGATCTCCGGTGCCGACAAAGGCTTTAACTAGAAACTCGATGACCTCGTTCGAACCGTTGCCAAGAACGATCTCGTCAGGATCCGCCTCGATCCAACGGGCCAGGGCCTCAGTGAGCGCGTAACTGGAACCATCGGGATAGCGGTGCAGGTTGTGCAGCATCTCGCCAATGGCCTTAACCGCCTTAGGCGAGGGGCCCCAGGGGTTTTCGTTGGAGGCCAGTTTGATGGCGTTGGTTATCCCGTATTCCCGTTCAAGTTCATCCATTGGTTTTCCGGGGGGATAGGGCACGATCGCTGCTATGTGTTGGGGAATGGGTATCTGCATGATTAGACGAAGACCGGTTTTTTTCCTGCAACGCCGGCCCGTTGTTCAAGGTTGTAGGCCGCCCGAAAAAGAATGGATTCATTGAAATGGGTAGCCTGGAGTTGTACGCCGATCGGCAGGCCCTCAGCGTTGAACCCGCAGGGGACCGACATTCCGGGAATACCTGCGAGATTTGCTGAAAGTGTAAGGATATCAGACAGGTACATGGCAAGCGGATCATCCGCCTTGTCACCTATTTTCCAGGAGGGCGTCGGGCAGACCGGAGAAATGATCAGATCGCAGGCACTGAAGGCCTTGGCGAAATCGTCTTTGATCAAGGTCCGTACCTGGGACGCCTTTTTATAGTAGGCATCATAATACCCGGCCGAGAGGGCATAAGTACCGATCAGGATGCGGCGCTTGACCTCATCCCCGAACCCTTGGGACCGGGACCTCTTATAGAGATCGATCAAGGAATCGGCGGTGCGATCACGGAAGCCGTAACGAACCCCGTCAAAACGCGCCAGATTGGAGCTGGCCTCAGCCGGGGCGATCAGGTAATAGACCGCCACGCAATAGTCGGTATGCGGCAGGGTGACATCGACAATGGTTGCACCCGCCTCCTTGAGCATGGCGATCCCCTGACGAACCACCCGGTCGACTTCGGGGTCCAACCCTTCGCCGAAATATTCCCTGGGCACGCCTATCCGCACCCCTTGGAGCCCTTCCAGCAGCGCCTCTGTATAATCAGGGACCGGGAGTTGGATGGAGGTGGAGTCTTGGGGGTCATAGCCGCTGATGGTGTTCATCATCAGAGCGCAGTCTTGTACATCCTTGGTTAGAGGCCCCACTTGGTCAAGCGACGAGGCAAAGGCCACCAGACCATAGCGAGAGACCCTGCCATAGGTCGGCTTCATCCCCACCGTGCCGCAAAGCGAGGCGGGTTGCCGGATCGACCCACCCGTATCAGTTCCCAAAGAGGCAAAACATTCGTCCGCAGCCACTGCAGCTGCCGAACCACCACTGGAGCCTCCGGCCACATACCCTATTTTCCAGGGATTATTGGGAGTCTGAAAGGCACAGTTCTCACTGGTCGATCCCATGGCGAATTCGTCCATAGCCAGTTTGCCCAGCAACACCGAACCGGCCTGCGCCAGCCGGGTGATAACCGTGGCATCATAAGGGGCAACGAAGTGCTCCAGAATCCGTGAGCCACAGGTGGTTGGCATCGAGGTAGTGCAGAGGACATCCTTGACGGCAAGCGGAACCCCGCAAAGGGGGCCGCCCTGACCGATTTTCCTCAAGTGGTCAGCCTGCTCAGCCTGCCGCATCGCTCCTTCACGATCAAGAGCAAGATAAGCCTGCACCTGCGGTTCGACGGCATCAATTCGGGCAAGGACAGATTCGGTGAGGGCGACCGAGGTAACAGCCCCGGAATCAAGCAGATCCAGCGCCCCATGAAGGGTGAAAGCGTAATGTTCCATACTGTAGTTCTATGAAAAATGGATGAGAGTCCCTACGGGTAATCAGTGTCAGATAACCCGCGGCACGACAAAGGATTCACCGTTCTGTTCAGGCGCATTGGCCAAAGCCCGTTCTCGGGGTAGCGATGTCCGAACCTCATCGTCGCGAAAAGCGTTAACCACTGATTGCGGATGGGTGGTCAATGCCACCCCCGTGGTATCCAGTGCATCCAGTTTAGCGGCATAAGAAAGGATGGCATCGAGATGCCCGGTCATGCGCTCGACCTCAGCGGCGGTCAGATCCAAACGGGCCAGCTTGGCCACATGCTGTACTTCTTCTTGAGTTATTTTCATGATTTTGCAAAAGAAAAAACAACAATGATAAGGCGTTCGCCCCGAAACAACAATAGCTACTGTTTATACAGCGAACGGGCAGAAAGGACAACCCTAGCAAAGATTTCGACGAGATCGGCATCAAACTGTGAACCGGCACAGCGACGCAGTTCGCCCACAGCTTCGGGGGTAGAAAGATTTTTTCGGTAGTTGCGGCGGGAGGTCATGGCATCGTAGCTGTCAGCGATGGTGATGATCCGGGTGAGGGTATCAAGTTCGTTACCGCTTATACCGTCAGGATATCCGGTACCGTCGAGTTTTTCGTGGTGATGTCGGATGATATTGCGCTCCCGGTCCATGAAGGTCAGCGGTTCAATGATGCTCGCCCCAACTTCAGGATGCTTTTTAATCAACTCCCATTCCTCCGGGGTCAAAACGCCCGGCTTCTGGATACATGAAAGATCAATAACGAGTTTCCCTATATCGTGAAACTGTGAGGCCCGCCGCAACACTACCATATCCTCATTTCGTAGACAGGCGGCCTCCCCAAGAAGAATGGTGTATTCAGTCACCCTGCGGGTATGTCCGGCGGTGTAACCGTCTTTTTCCTCCATCGCGGTCTGCAGGCTGGACATTATCTGGACGGTGGCCTTTTCCAGGTTGTTACTGTACTCCTCAAGCAGGATGTTTTTCTCGGCCAGTTCCCGGGTTTTGGCCAGCACCTCGCTTTCCAGGCTTTTTTTAATCTCTATTTCCTGTAATAAAAAATGACGCTTTTCCGCCGCCTGCTTGATCTTGACAT
>CAITZN010000032.1 GCA_903896915.1 uncultured bacterium | reverse complement strand
TGATCACGGTTCCGGAATATCGCTTTTCCTGCATCGCAGCAAGAAAGGCCATGCCATCCATGACCGGCATCTTCAGGTCGCAAAGAATAAAATTATATATATTCTGTTCGATCAAAGAGAGCCCTTCCGAGCCCTCCCCGGCAACATCGACGGTATATCCATGCTTGGCGAGCAGACTGCTCAGCATGTGCCGCATGTTGGCTTCATCGTCTATTATGAGGATGGTCTTCAGCATTTTTGCCCACCTGGAGGATCGACGCATTCGTCGTTGTTTTCCTGCAAAACAACACCCGGTCCAGATGCTGCCCCTGCCGCCAAGGGCAGCATAAGCAGCACAGTTGTGCCCTCACCTGCCACACTCTGCAAACGAATGGTGCCGCCCATGGATTCGATCAACGCCAACGAGACCGACAAACCCAGTCCGGTTCCTGCTCCAGGCTCTTTGGTAGTGAAAAAAGGATCGAAAACCGTATCGAGCAATTCCGGGCTGATACCTACGCCGTTGTCCTTGATAGCTATCTGCAAGAGCAACGGATCATCTCCTTGCTTGGATGACACGACAAGAGTGGTTGCCATGATAATCGAACCACCACCTTCTTCCTTGCATCCCTTTATGGCATCCGCCGCATTGATCAGACAATTGAAGATGACCTGCCGAATCTGTTCCGGGTCCGCAAAGACGAGGGCGTTATCAGCCAGCAGGGAAAGCTCGAGCCGGATACCATGCAAAAACGGTTGCACCCGGAGCATTGCCACAAGTTCGGCAAGCAGTTCCTGGACGTCGAACTGTTGGGGTTCACCTTTCGAGGTTCTGGCATAATCAAGAAGCTGACGAATCAGTCCATCCACCCGTTCCAATTCCTTGAGCGCCCTGCCAACATAGTCGGCACGCTCATCCTTCTCGCAGCCGTCCATACCCAACAGTTGCAGATATCCCTGCGCAACTCCAAGTGGATTACCGATTTCATGCGCCAGACCGGCAGCCAGCCTGCCGACCGAAGCCAGTTTTTCCGCCCGGATCATCTCCTGCTGATTTTCCTGCAACTGCCTGTTCTTTTCTGCCAATTCCTCTACTGTCTGCCTGAGAATGCTCTTGTCGTGCTCGATCCGGTACACCACATTGTTGAGACTTGCCGACAACTGACTTATTTCATTGGTTTGATTCTGATTTGAGAACAAAACAAGTTCTTGTGGCTGGTAGTTATCAGCTACATTAATCAACCGCTCCAAAGGGCGGATAACCTGACGGGAAACCCTGAAAAAACCGATTACCGTCAGTATGATTGCGTTGATTAGCAGATAAACGAGAACATGGTGCTGGTTGGCCGCCATCAGATCAAAGAACGTTGCCGTTACGCCAGCCAAGCCAACGGCTCCGATTACCTTCTTTCCCTGATACAGCGGCTGAGCGACAAGGAGCCATTTTTTTGTTTCCTGTTCCGCTTGACCTTGCTGGTCAACCTGATGGGCAACCTTTTGTTGATCACGCAGGACAGATTCGACAATCGGTGCCAGGCTCACCTTTTGCGCACAGGAAAAAATTGGTCTATCAGCGCCTTTTCCGGCGGGAACTATATGCAGGCAGAGGTGCTGCCGTTCCAGCTCGGCAAGAATATTTTGGCCGGGAATAAATGAGGGGGGTGCGTCCTGAATGCTGGCGGCAGTGAGCGCAAGGAGGTTTTCCAGCTTCTCCCGGTAGGCCTGATTGGCCTGATATTGCCACAAACCCATAATGACAAAATCCGTCAGCAACATGCCGATGGTCAAGAGGACGGCTATGGTTACGGTCAGATCAAATTTGAGGCCACTTGCTCGCATTTTTCTACTCTTTTTGCCTCAGCTCTTCATTGTATCGACATTGACCTGGTTAACCTCTCTTTATATCTATGAAATTCAAGATGGAACTACCCCATCCGCCAGGTAATATTCGGTGCGATCCGGGTCGGCAACCGGTGAAAGAGGAACCTGGGGTAACCTACCATCATGGCTCCAAAGCTCTGATGGCCGGGTGGTAGGTTCAAAGCGTCCATCATCGGCGGGAAGGTGGTGGCTGCGGCATTGAAATAACCAGCCCAGCAGCAGCCAAGCCCCATGGTGGTTGCCGCCAGTTCTAGATAGGTCAGAGCAATACTGCAGGTCGAAGGAGCCATGCGGTTATCTTTTTCCGCATGGGCGACGATGACGACGGGAGCGTTCCTAAGGATGACATCGTGGCCTTCCCCCCAGCGCTCGAGGGTCCGATCGATATGCAGAGAGAGCGCGACTTCCGGCATATGCGCCAGCATCCAGCGCATCCAATCGACGACGATGCCGGCCAACCGTTTCAACTCGTCCCGATCACCGAGAACCAGCCACTGCGCCACCTGCGAGTTATGGCCGGAGGGGGCATAGCGGGCAATTTCAATCAAGCGGGTAAGCTTATCCATCTCCACCGGTTTTTCCTTGTACACCCGTATAGAACGGCGATCCCGTAGAAAATGTTCGCCGTGCTCAGCGGACAGGCGAAACTCTGGCCGCACTGGTGGACAATCTCCCACGGCCATATCCCGATGGCTCAGGCTGCCGGTCGGACAGACCGCAACGCAGTGGCCGCACCGGATACAAATCTCCTCGGCACCAGCGGCCGGGGCAGGAATAGAACCCTTGGCAAAAACAATGATACCGACGGGACAAACAGCCGCGCAAATCCCGTCTTGATTGCAGGTTTGTTGATTGACTGCAAACAGTTCCATTTTCTCCTCCTCTAAGGGTATTGATTGACAGGCGCCAGCAAAAAGTGGTCTTCTCATGGGATACATGACGGTTGCCGGGAGAACTCTTCGGTTTGGCGATGCTCAACTTGAGTGTGAAGCACAGACTTCTTTCCTGGATATACTTATCCTGCCGCTTCACCCCCATCCAGCCACGGTTTGAACACAGGCTAGAACAATACAACCACCTTTTCAATGAAGAAACCAACTCCTCCCAAAAAACCTCCTTCAGCCCAACTACACTTTGCTGAAAAACCAAAGGACCCGGCCCAACCCAAAACCCGGGCCGCTTCTCCTAAAGCCCCTAGCCGAAAACCTCGTAAGAAAAAGAACCAAGCCTCCCCTCAAAAAATCCTGCTACTGACCGGCCTGGAAATTGCCAGCCTGGCTATTTCTGCGGTGACCGGCATCGTGGCACTGCTAGGTTTTGCAGCTAACAGGTTCTCAGGCACCAGGTTTTTCACCAATCTATTGCCATTTACCCTGGGGGTACTGGGGCTGATTGTCGCAATCACTCTGCTGCTGACCGGTTGGTTACGTTTGCGACGATGGTTACAGACCAAGTCACGGCTACTACCCCCGGCTATCGCCCTTATGATCGCCTTGACAGTCGGCGTCGTTACCATCCAAGGGCATTTCACCTGGGCCTTCGGCCATTTCCGAACGCTGGTCGGCGGCAAGGAGGAAGCCAGCAGGGTGACGCTTGCCCATCAAGTCTTTGCCACCTACCGCCGCTCCGACCCCAAACAGCTTCAGCAACTCATCAACCGCG
>CAITZN010000031.1 GCA_903896915.1 uncultured bacterium | reverse complement strand
TCTCATGCTTTCTCTTTCACAAGGTCGAATCATCGAATTGCTGAATTGCCACATTCTTTTCCTCGTCGCTTGGCAGGGTCTCTCCATCGATGTTCTCAGTCGTGTCGTCACTGGCGGCCACAACTTCCTCTTCAGTCGGCTCTTTGCGCACCGGTCTTCTCAATTCAAAATTCTGACCCAGATAGAGTCTGCGTACTTCATCGTCTGCAGCGAGATCCTCGGCTGTGCCGCTATTCAGAATATTCCCATCGTACAGGAGATAGGATCTGTCTGTGATTGACAGCGTTTCGTGCACATTGTGGTCGGTAATCAGAATACCTATGTTTTTATCTTTCAGTTTGAATACAATCTGCTGAATATCTTCTACGGCTATCGGATCCACTCCGGCAAAGGGCTCATCCAGTAAAATGAAAGCCGGATTGATGGCGAGGCATCGTGCGATCTCGGTGCGTCGGCGCTCACCTCCGGAAAGTTGAATCCCAAGGCTTTTCCGGATATGTGTCAAGCCAAATTCAGCTAGCAATGATTCTAATTTTTCACGCTGATATTCTTTGGGGAAATCGGTCATTTCCAGGATCGAACGGATGTTGTCTTCTACACTCATCTGCCTGAATACAGAGGCTTCCTGTGCAAGGTAGCCAATTCCGAGCTTGGCTCTTTTGTAGACAGGAAATGAGGTTATATCTGTATCGTCCAGAAAGATCTGACCTCCATCGGCTTTGATCAGGCCAACTATCATGTAAAATGAGGTGGTTTTCCCTGCACCGTTCGGACCAAGCAACCCAACAATTTCACCTTGTTGCAACTCGATCGAAACACCCTTCACAACCGTCCGGTTGCGGTATTTTTTGACAATGTTTTCTGCTCTTAATCTCATTGGTTTAAAATTTGTTTTTCAAAGGCCAAATGGAATTCGCAAGGATAATAATCATCTCGTTTGGTGATAGTTGCTCCGGCACATCAGATGCACTTGTATCAGGCTTCCAGCAGATCGGGATCTTTCCTCCTCTTTTCAACAATCCTGGCCATCAGTATCCCGAGTTCATACAAAAGTGCCAGCGGACCTGTGACAATCAACATACTGGTAGCATCCGGCGGCGTAATAATTGCTGCGAGACAAAGCAGGATAATGAATGCATGCTTGCGGTACCTTTTAAAAAACGAACTGCTTGCCAAACCAACCTTGCTGAGAAAAAACATGACAATGGGCAGTTCGAAAACGATACCACTTCCTAATACGATGGTACTTACAGAACTGATGTAGGAAGTAAGATTAATTTGATTGAGAACCTCTTCGCTCACCTGATAACTGCCAAAAAAGTGGGTGGTAAGCGGAACAATCAGATAATAACCAAAACAGATTCCCAACAAAAAAAGCAGTGAACTGTATACAACCGCTGAAGTGACATGTTTTCGTTCATTTTCATAAAGTGCAGGACGGACAAACCGCCAGAACTCCCACAATATATAAGGTATGGAAATGATAATTCCGCCGATGATCGCCAGGTTAAGGTGCAT
>CAITZN010000030.1 GCA_903896915.1 uncultured bacterium | reverse complement strand
TGCAAAGACGGCAAACAGTTGGGAAATTTTTTCTCGGTAATCGATGAGCCGGATGCGAATATTGTTCTGGCGGTCGGCCAGACCTTCAATCACCCCGGCCACGCAGTCCGAGGCAAACTTGGAGATCACTGCTGCCCATTTTTGCAGTTCCTGCTCCACTCCCGGAATCATGGCGATATGCAGTAGGGAACCGATCGCAGCGTTAAAGAGAAGAGCCAGGGGGATGGAAAGGATCGAGCGGAAAAAATTGCCGATAGCCGCATTTCTGGGCAGGCCGCGCAGGATATTGTGGGTGGATATATAAATACCGTTAGCCAGGGCCATCACCGAATAGAGCAGGACTGGATTGGTGGTAGTGGTGATGCCGAATTGTTGCTGCAGCAGCAGGGTTTTCACCAGATAATCGAGCAGCGGCACGGAAAAACCGGTGTAGAATAAAGAATCGGCTATCCGGCTCCAACTGACCAGGGAATTCCAGGGCAACAGGGGCGAACGCTGCAAGCCGCCGCCGCCGAGAATGGATTGGATGATATTGCGGACCCCGGTTATGCCGAACCAGATAAAGGCGCCGAGATAGGCCAGCACCCACCAGTCTTTGGTGAGACTGAAGGTCAGAAAAGCTGGAATAAAGCCGATTGCCACCTTGAGGGTATTGCGTAGATGGGTGTTAAGGTAGCGTGAGGGGCGTTCAATCTTTTCGTTGTTCTTTTTCAGGGCCGGATCAATCTCAATGCGCGGGGTGCGGCGGATGCCGCCCAGGGTGGCAATGTTGCCGTCAACGCCGGGATGAATTTCGAACCGGTCCAGGCTCCAGTCGTTCCAACTGTGAGAACCCTTCTGCCGTAATCCAGGAATATGGTCAAGCAGCCGCCTGATCCATGAAGACGAGACGACATCGCCCGTGCGGACATGGTGGTGGCTAATCATCCGAGCGGTGACAGGAATGAGTTTGCGTTGTTCCATCTTGTGTGTCCACAAAGCCATTCGGCTTGCTCGCTGCGGCAGGGTATCCAGGACCACCAGCCCCATCCCGAACTGGTGTTGCGATTGCCCGGTGGAACCGGAACCGATACGGGAACCGAGGTAGCGTTTATTGTAATGGCTGTGAAACGATTCGATATTGAGCAGGATATCGAGCAGCGCGGCCTTGCGTTCGTTCATCTCCTTCAACTCTGCCAGGATCCCGGCCAGGGTCTGGGGGGGGATCGGCTTGCCAAAGTTTTCTTCATACTTTTTTTCAACAATCAGGCGGTTTCGTTCGAAATCCCAGATGATCGAACGAATCGACCGTTTCAGAGCGATGACATTATTCTCGTTCAGGGCCTTTTGCAGAATGTTCATCTGCTGGTAATTTCGCGCTGGGCTGGTGATGTCCACCGCTTCCCCGGCAAAACCGCTTCCTTTGACCGCAGCCTGCGAGGTCATGCCATAAGCCGAATCCTTGAGGTTGAAGGATTCGATATGGGTGATCCGTCCTTCACAGGAATAGAGCAGTTCGAGGGTGTCTTGGATGGTAAGATTGCTCAGATTGAGGGTGAAGCGAGAGCCGGAATGCATGGACGACAGACGGGTGAGCAACTCGGGTGGTGAGAGGTTCATCAGCAGCGGCACCCCTGCGTCGTGGGGGACTGTAGGATCGTGCAGGTCTGGATTGCGGCATGGTTGCAAAAACCGGTTGATAATGCTTTCCAGGTCGAGACTTTTCATTTTCTTGGCGCAGGCCAACAGCATTTCTTCTCGTTTGCTGCTCTCTTCGGCATGTTCCTGGTGAATCCATTGCACCTCTTTATCCAGCAAGGAGTGGTAGTTGCTCTGGATATACTTGGCCAGGTGCAGGAGCGATGGTTGACCGGCACCGACAAAACGGATGAATTGGTCTTCGTCCAGGGCACGGCTTTTCAGGGCGAGTTCGCTGTCCAGGACCGACCGGTGCGTATCGTTGAATTCATTAAGGACGTCGAGAACGTACCGTTGCTGATAGAGGGAGACCTGTCGGCCCTGATCCATCATCTCTTGCACCGAATGTTCCTGGAGGAATTGGAGCAGGTTGTGGTTGTCGAAAAAACCTTCTAGCTCCCAGATGATACGAACAAACTTATTGCGGAATCGAGACGAGAGCTCAATGCCGATGCGAACATGGATATCGAGAATAGTACTAGCCTCGAGCAATTCTTCAACCACTTCCCGTTCGACATGGTTGTAGTAGACCACGGTCAGCTTGCGAATACCTTTGATCCAGGCATCCATCAGCAGATGGGTGGGCGATTTTCGGCCTTTGGTGTTGGCGTCGTGCACATGGTCGTCAAAGGCGAACTGGTTCCACTCCTCGGGCATTTCCAGGAGATGATATTTGGCGAGTTCCTCCCGGACCATGCGGGGTTTGCCGGTGTAGACGGTTCGGAAGTCATGGGCCAGTTGCAGCTGTCGGAGATCGTCTCCTTCGCTGCGCACCAGTTCCTTCATGATCTGCATCAGGACCCGGGCGGTATTTTTGTGATAATAGGTGGTGGCGGAGCTGAACACCTCTTCGCGGAGACAGCGCAGGGCAACGATCCGATCATCGGCCTTGCCGGCTTCCAGGGAGCCCAGCAGGCTGACAATGGCATAGGCGATGCGCAGTCCACTGGGGGCGGCCATCTCTTTAATACCATGGGGATGCATGTACGGAGCCAGCAAAGAACTCAGCGATTGCGGCCTGGTGTCCCGTTTGAGAACATCGTTGACAATAGTGAGCAATTTGTAGTCGTTTTTATCAAAAAATAGCCGTGAAGGCCTTTTTTTCATGACAGACAATTCCTTTGAGTGGGGTTCGACCATTTTGGTTGGGATGGTTGTTGCAAAAATTGGATGAGCGTTGCCGCCGGTTTTCCCTGTGGGTGGACGCCTTGCTGTTGCAGGAACAATGCGCAACAACCGTCTGTTGCTAGTGTAGCGTACCTCCCTGCAAACACAAAACTTTTTTTATTCGATCCATCGTGCGCGGTCCGGTATTTGGTGCTGGGCCTACTGCCCATCGAGTTCGGTGACGATGAGCAGCCGGAGATCCTGGGACGGGCGAAAATTCTTTTTTTCTACCTCAAAGGTGGTGGTGCCGGTCTTGCGGATACCGTCAATGCACAGCGACAGGACATTGTGTGGCGCTCCCTTGTCGATGGTTAAATGAAAGGTGCCGATCGGTCCCTTCCTGGTGTTGGCGGTGGTCAGGACTTAGTTGAGATAGATGGCGCTACCGGTCCCCGATAATTCTTTGCCAGGCTTTGCCCGCAACAGTTTGCCGAGCGCTTTTTGGGTACCGGCGTCGATGCAGTAAGTGTTGATCAGTTCCTGTCGGTAGGAATCTATTTCCGTT
>CAITZN010000029.1 GCA_903896915.1 uncultured bacterium | reverse complement strand
TTTCATCGATCGCCTGCAGCAGGCCGTAAACCTCGCCTCACGAGAAAAATCCCAATTGGCGGTTTGCATTCTTGATATTGACCGATTTAAGGAGGTGAACGACACTTTGGGCCATTACAATGGCGATCGGCTGATAAAACAGATTGCTTTACGCCTGACCGGTACCATACGTGAATCGGACACGCTTGCACGTATGGGTGGAGATGAATTTGGCTTCGTTCTGCAGAAGATAAGCAGTGTAGAAGATCTGAAAAAGCTGGGGGAAAAGTACCAAAAGGCGCTTGAGCCGCCCTTTTTCTTGGAAAATCTAACCCTTGATGTAAGTGCCAGCATTGGTGTGGCTCTTTATCCTCAGCATGGCAAAGATATTGATACTCTGATCCAGCGGGCCGATGTTGCCATGTATGTCGCCAAACACGACAACTCGGGAATTGTCATTTACTCAAAAGAGTTGGATGACCATAGCCCGCATCAATTAAGCTTGGGAGGCGAATTACGCGAAGCGATAAAAAATGGTGATCTAGTGCTGTATTACCAGCCGAAGATTCATTGCAACTCCAGCAAGCTTCATTCAGCAGAGGTATTGGTGCGATGGCAGCACCCTCGACATGGTTTTATGGCCCCTGATCAATTCATTCCTATGGCCGAACGAACCGGTCTTATTTCCGATCTCACCATTTGGGTATTAAAACACTCCTTGCGGCAAACCCAGGGATGGCATAAGGCTGGAGTCGACATTAAAATTTCCGTCAATGTTTCATCCCGCTGCCTGCTTGATCCTGAATTTCCTGATATTCTTACCGGATTACTCGCTTCCTACGAATTACCGGCCAATTCCCTCATGATTGAAATTACTGAAACATCAATCATGCTTAATCCGGAGCGGTCTTTTCAGGTTTTAAATAGAATCGCAGATATGGGCGTTGATGTATCCATTGATGATTTTGGGACGGGCTATTCCTCCTTAGCATATCTCAAGAAACTGCCAGCCTCCGAACTCAAAATCGATAAAACATTTGTGATGGATATGCTTGAAAATGAGAGTGATATGGCCATCGTCAACGCAACAATCCAACTAGGGCATAATCTTGGTCTCACTGTGGTGGCGGAAGGGGTGGAAAATATAGCTACCTTCAATAAACTCAAAGCAATGGGCTGTGATATGTTGCAGGGATATTTTATATCAGAACCAGTTAACGCATGCGCTCTTTTTGCTTGGATTGAAAAAGTAAAGTCTTGTGATAACGATAGCAAACCGAAATCGCCGATACCTTCTGACATGGGGTAGGGACCAATGTGACAGATATATACTTCAATAACTGCGGGGCACGGTCAGCATCTGGACTGGATAGTCCAGTGACTCTACATTTTTGATATATGAAGGGTGTTTATAAACCCGTTCCATGGCTTTGCTTTATTAGCTAACCGTTATTCTGTAATCCTGCATATTACCACAGAAGGAGTGTCGAAATATGGTTCTGGAGAACCATATTTGGTTCCTTAGGTAGTCAACATATTTTCAATGCACATTGACAGGAGCTCTGATTCCCTTTAGGACCCAAGCCCTCCTTTATCCGCATGTTCATGGTAGGATTACTTGCCGGTGTCGATCTGCACTCGGAGCTTTCTTCTGCCCCACAGAAGGGCTTCTTCATGGGAATCGAAATAGAGATTTATCCGATCCTTGTCTTTAATAGCGCCTCCACGATCCTCCACTCTGCCCCAGCCGTATCCGTGTATTCGTCCATCTTTTCTAATAGTCCAATTCCAGGACTAAAATCATTAAACTCCGATTCCTTATATCTCTCTTCGCTCCATCTTTTCCCACCCATCAGCCTTCAGTAACTAAAGAAGTGTTACATATGACCACAGGTTACATATGACCTCTCCTGTGTGGGAGGTAACTGCTCCTTTGTTAATATTATCAGTGCTACTTGTCCATTCATATCAATGAGATGTATAACGCAAAACTCAAGACAGAAATGTTGGCCCAGAATTTGCTAATCATACTCTTGAAACGGCACAGCTCTGAGGTTCTTGTCAAATATTTCGCCGACACCTCAACTCCATAAAACTCTGTTATTTCAATTGTTAGATGGGATTACAATATTATCTTTCATAAAGGAGAAATAGCATGAGTTCCTATCCAAGAGCATTTTCACATATTGGAATTTCCGTTCCCGATGTAGCGAAGGCAGTTGAATTTTACAGAGAGGTTATGGGTTGGTATGTAATCATGAACCCAAGTGTAATCACCGAGGAGTCAGATACGCCGATAGGACAGATGTGTATTGATGAATTTGGTAGTGGTTGGGGTTCTTTCAAAATTGCCCATATGTCCACCGGAGATAGAATTGGTGTTGAGATTTTCGAGTTTCAGAATAACGAAAGACCAAAAGACTTTGAGTATTGGAAGACCGGCACGTTTCACTTTGGTGTGCAGGAACCCGATATTGAAGGGTTGGTAGCGAAAATTGTAGCTCATGGTGGCAAACAACGAATGCCTATTCGAGAGTACTATCCTGATAAAAAGCCATACAGAATGGTTTATGTGGAAGATCCATTCGGCCTCATATTCGAAATCTACTCGCATAGTTACGAACTCACTTATTCGCAGGGTGCCTATTGACAATTAATAAAGCGCTACACCCTCGGAGAGTTTTTCGTTAGGGATATAAGAAAACGAGGACGACCTCACTACTCCATCTCCAGCAGGGGGACGCCCCCCAATTCTTCGAGGTCATTATGAATTGGGTAATTTTGGTTGTTGCTGGACTGTTTGAAATGGGATGGGCTATCGGGCTCAAGTACACAGATGGCTTTACGCGGATATGGCCAACGATTGGTACCGTGTGCGCGATGATAATCAGTCTTGCTTTGCTCGGTTTTGCACTGAAATCGCTTCCAGTCGGAACGGCTTATGCTGTTTGGGTTGGAATCGGTGCAATTGGCACGGCAATACTGGGTATTGCCTTATTTGATGAGCCGGTGACCATAGCTCGACTGTTAAGCTTGGCCCTCATCTTTACAGGCATCGTTGGCCTCAAGCTTACTACCCCTCAATAACTCCAATGACAGGAGAAAACATGTCTCTACCAATTTCAAACCCCCAAAGGAAAAAGCGCGGACAATGAGGGACTAATTTATTTTTTAGAGTGAAAAGAGAGTCCCTTCCACGTTCTTAGACCATGACCGGGCAAAAAACCGACCAGCGTGTCATGTCCAACCCCATAGGCAAACAAAAGGAGAGATTTGATGTACTACAGCAGCGGCAACTACGAAGCCTTTTCCCACCCGCGTAAACCCAAGGGCGTGGAGAACAAGACTGCCTGGTTTGTCGGTTCAGGCCTGGCGGCACTTGCAGGCGCGGCCTTCTTGATTCGCGACGGCCAGATGCCCGGTAACCGGATCACCATCCTGGAGCAGCAACAGTTGCCCGGTGGTGCGCTGGACGGCATCAAGGAGCCGACCAAGAGTTTTGTGATTCGCGGCGGGCGCGAGATGGAAGAGCACTTCGAGTGCCTGTGGGACCTGTACCGATCGATCCCGTCGCTGGAGATCGAGGGCG
>CAITZN010000028.1 GCA_903896915.1 uncultured bacterium | reverse complement strand
TCTTCACTACAAAGCATGCGCATTTGTCCAACCCGCTGACGTTGGCATTCTGTAGAGCCCGTACTTCTCGTACAAAGTTCTATTACGAAACTTGACGTAGCCAGCCTTTCGATCTCTCACCTTGTGCCGCTTTCTCAAGTGAGTCCGCAATCGTTCTTCAACGTGACCCCTTACGTGGGTCAACATCTTGCTAGAGTTCCGGTAGTGAAAGTATCCTACCCAACCTCTCACGGTTGCATTTACTTCATTCACTATCCATTCAAGCGGCATGATCGTCCTTGCTCGTGTTGTGAGTTCGGTGACCCGGCTTTTGATCGATTGTATGGCTTTCTTCGATGGCTGAACATGGGGATATAGCTTCCCACTCTTCACGCTCTCTGCCATCCAGATTGAGAATCCAAGAAAATCAAACTTTCCTTTGTGAGCATTGACGATCCTCGTCTTTGTCTCATTCAAGGTCAGGTTCAGCCGCTCCAGTATTTGCTGTAATACAGTCATGGCTTTGTCGGATTTACCTCTCCGGCAGAGTATGACAATATCATCAGCGTATCTGACGATGCGGGCTCCCAGTCGCTGTGTCAGGTTATTCCGCTCCCATATCCTGTCAAGTATGTGCAGGTAGAGGTTGGATAACAGCGGTGAGATTACCCCGCCTTATCAAAAGTAATACGTTATCAAAAGTAAACAGCGTAACCTCATATTATTATAGGGACGATATTACTATTTACTTTTGATAATTTGGTATGCTGTCAAAGATTGGTTAGCCAAGAAAGTAGGTCTTCATCTTGACTCCATGGTGGTAAATCAGGTGAAATTATTTCTGGATATGCTTTTTCCAATGCCTTTCGTTTCAGCTCTGTATCTATTCGGGCGTAAATTTCAGTCGTTGAGATGTCCACATGCCCTAAAAGGTCGCGAATATAAATAAGGTTAACTCCTGCCTGTAGTAAATGCATAGCCTTCGTGTGCCTGAAAACATGAGGGGTAACCTTATCTGGAACAATTGAAGACACCGCTCTTGCACGAATTGCATATTTATTGAGGATGAATGTAATGCCTGCAGGAGTAAGTTTTCTTAACTGGTGGTTGCTAAATAACGGGCGGCCGTGCATGCCGTTCTGGAGCAACTGTTTTTCCATCATGTACTGGCGCAATAGTGATTCTGTATTTGACATGAGTGGAACATGCCGTATTTTACGGCCTTTGCCGGTAAGAGTGAGGATTGCCGGCGGATCTAATCGAACATCGCGAACTATTATATCGACCAGTTCTTGCACCCTGGCGCCTGTGTCATAAAGAACCGAAAGCATCGTTAAGTCACGGCGACCGCAGGCTTTTGCAAGATCTGGTTGTGCAAGAATAAGTTTTAATGCATCGGGTGTGAGATGACCAATAGTTGGCTTTAGTGCCTTTTTCATAGGAATGGCGAGAATCTTTTGGTGTGACAGTAAGGAGACAGGATCTTCGATCTGCATATATCGGAAAAAACCATGAATGCATGCTAAGCGCTGATTGCGGGTAGCAATACTGTTATTTCTGTCTTGTTCAAGCCATGTTAAAAAACCGACTATGAGCGATTCATCAATGCG
>CAITZN010000027.1 GCA_903896915.1 uncultured bacterium | reverse complement strand
GGCTTGATAGGCTTTCATAGCCTGTTCATTCCCCCCCGAACCAGGAGGTGGCCCAGGCGGCGGCCCAACAACCTGTTTCATCATCGTATCAGTTTCGTCTTGACTGAGCTGACCATCGCTGTTGGCATCATAGGTTTTCATAGCGTCATCGACATTCAGGGTCGTACCAGTCATCTTTGACAGCTCCTTCGCCATGGTACTCAGTTCGACTTTATCAAGGCCACCGCTACTATCGGTATCGAGTTCCTTGAACTTATCGGCAGCTCTCGCCTGCATATTCTGCAGTATGGAACTGATTGAACTGTTGCTGCTTATTCCACTTATACTGCTCATAAGCGGTTCCTCCATACATTGCGTTCCTCTCTCGCTATTTAGGGAAAGGAACAGGTTAATATGTGTAACGCACCTCTTCCCCTCAGATTTATATCGGCTGCCTGCGACTGTAAATTCGTTAAGTTACAGTTAAGTTATGCAAAGAAGCGTAAGCGGGCTACCGAACAGTAACTGTGCACACTCTAAAGAGATTCAGATTGCCCTGCAGGTTTATAGACTCCAATTATTCAGACGCTCCGCGTCAAGACAGTCGCTGGCGTCAGTTACAAACTGCTCCATATGGTTTCTCGAACCTCTCATTTATATATATCGGCATTACTGTGAGTCCTGACTGTTAATCCTTAGAAAAGTTATGTAAATATTTGTAAATTCCCAACCTGCAAATGGTGAAAAGATTTATGATGGTGCCAAGAAAGAGCCCCAAGTGCATTGTCAGCACGTTGTGCACCAAAAAAAAATAATTTCGGCGACCTATTATTTCCTTTTCACCAGAAGAGTCCTTGCCATAATGCAAATCCTAATCATTGACGACGATACCGAACTGTGTGACCTGTTGACCGAATATCTAGAACAGGAAGGTTTTTCCATCACAGCCCGTCATGATGCGCAGCAGGGTTTATCAGCAGCCCTTTCCGGCGAATATGCCTTTGTGGTCCTGGATGTCATGCTGCCCGGTTTCAGCGGATTTGACTTGTTGCGGCAGGTCCGGCTCTCCTCCGCTGTCCCTGTTCTCATGTTGACCGCACGTGGTGACGAGATCGACCGGATTGTCGGCCTGGAAATGGGGGCTGATGATTATCTCCCAAAGCCCTTCAATCCTCGCGAACTGGTGGCTAGGATCAGAGCCATTCAACGCCGTGGCGAAAGCGGATTCATCGGCCAACGCTCTCATCCAGCACGACTTGTGGTTGATGATATCGTTATCGACCTCGGGACTCGTACCGTGTTGCAAAATGCTGTCGAGATTCCGCTGACGGCGGTGGAATTTTCTCTGCTCCATGCTCTGATCAAAAAAATCGGCCAAGTTGTGGACCGGGAAGAGCTGACCAAAGACGTGCTTGGCCGAAAGATGGGGATGTTTGATCGCAGCATCGATGTCCACATCAGCAGCCTGCGCAAAAAGCTGGGTCACAATGTCAATGGCATTGAACGCATCAAAGCTGTCCGCAGTATCGGCTATATATACACCTGCACCTGAACCTAACCAACGCACCCAGATTATGCGCAGCATCTTTTCCCGACTCTTCCTTAGCTTTTCTTTGATTATCCTCATCTCCGGTCTGATCAGCGCTCTGGTCTTTTATTCTTTTTCCCGCCGCTCGGTCGAATCCTTCCGCCATGATTTTCTCCGTCAAATACAGACCAATATCGCCCGTTCCGTTGTCCTGATGGGCCAAGCCGCCTATGTGATGCAACAGCACCGCGGCAAAGCTGACTTTGAAGAATATATCCGAGAAATTCACAGCTCGATGCGAACGCAGCTCTATCTGTGCGTTAACGACACAATCATGCCTGAGGATAAACACCCTGACCAGATCATCAGTAAACTTGCCGCATCAGCCAAGTCCAATGACCAATCCACTATTCAGGATAACGGTAATGAGTTGATTATAGTGCAACGCCTGTTCACGCCAGAAGGCCAGCCCTATGTCGTGGTTGGATTGCATCAGCTGAAACCACCTCCGGGATGGGACGGAGGGCCGCCACCGCCTGAAGGGCTGGGACCACGCCTTCCTCCTTATCCTCGGCCTGAGGGGCCAGAACCCGGCTTTCACCCACCTCCGGGGAAGGGCGACTTCTTCTCTTTCTGGAACGGACCAGAATTCCACACCTTCATCCTCTTGGTGATTGCCGGTGTCGTCTGCTTCAAACTGGCCAAATCGTTCAGTGCCCCGCTTGCCCAGTTGCGTATGACCAGCCGCCAAATTGCCGGCGGCGACCTGTCAGCTAGAGTCGGAAATGACCTTGCCAAACCGGGCAGCGAGATTGGCGACTTGGCCCGTGACTTCGACCACATGGCCGAACGAATGGAGTGGCTGGTCAATGCGCAAAAACGATTACTGCTAGATATTTCTCATGAATTGCGATCTCCGCTGACCCGACTGAACCTTGCACTGGAGTTGGCAAAGATACACTTTCAAACAGATAATGATGAAAACTTGAAAAGAATTGCTCGGGAATCCGAACGGTTGAACAATCTCATCGGCCAACTGCTGACCCTGGCCCGGAACGAAGGATATACAATCGATGCCCAAGCATCCTCTGTACCTCTTGCCGATCTGGTGCTGGAAATTGCTAACGATGTGAATTTTGAGAACAGGAATAGGGCCAAAGAAGTAAAAATCATAACACTTGAACCCCTTACTATAGCGGGGTCCAGGGAATTATTACGGCAGGCTATTGAAAATATCGTACGAAACGGCGCTTATTACACCCAATCCGACAGCCAGGTTGAAGTGATCCTTTTTGCTCGTGAAGACGGCGAAACCGGCAAACATACCGCTGTTATCCGTGTCCGTGACCACGGCCCCGGAGTACCGGAGGAGAAACTTCCCCATGTCCTGGAACCATTTTTCCGTGTCGCCGAGGCCAGAGACCGCAACAGCGGCGGCACAGGTCTCGGCCTTGCTATTGCACACCAGGCAGTGCAACAACACGGCGGTTCCCTGCAACTATTCAATTCTCCAGACCGAGATGGCCTGATTGTAGAAATCAATCTGCCACTCCCGGAATGAGATCCCCGGGATGAAAAGCAAGCTCTAATTATGGGCAACTTCCGTTCCCAACATGTCATCTAAGGTTACGCTGGAACCTTTCAAGGGTGAGACTAAGCTTGTAGAAGGTGCGGCTGTTATCCAGGCTGGTGTTCGTCTCACGCACAGAACTGATATCTCCAGGACTCGGCGCTTGGCCATGACTCTCCTTGCGGAACTGGAGACACAGACTGCTGATCGTAAAGCCTACAAAGACATCGGTACCCCCCAGCGCATCGATGGCGTCAAGAAACTGGCGGACACTCTCAAAACCCTCGTAGGATTGGAACGGGAAGCCTACAGCCTCGATTCTGCACCTGAGATCGACAAACCGGTAATCGACAAGATCAGGGTCACCTTCATCAGGCCGGACGGTAGCCGGGTGGGAGAGTAATACAAGTGTAGGACAAGCTGGCTCCGCCAGCCATCTAACTGAGATCGGGCTATCAGCAGAGATCAGTCACTTCCCAACCTGACCCGTTACAGCAATCGCCGATCCCAGGGTCGTCTCGTATAAAATGTGTTCCGACCAACTCAAATTGACCCAATAAAACATCGTTAAAAAGGAGATCTATTGCCGAATAATTAGCTTTGCCATAAGTGTTTTGAAGTACCACCATTTGCTTGTTATTATGACCTGTCAAATGGGATAAAGACCACTACGGACAACACCATACAGTTCTGAAACACACAGGTCGTAGCGCTTGATCATGTTGTTTTCAACATCGAAAAGAACAACCGCTGCATCACGTTCGCTCTGGCCTTGTGTCATGAATACGCATTCACGCCCACAAGAACCCTTGGTTGTTAAGCCGAGTTCTGCAATGACTTTATTATTATGGTTGCCGTCTGAATTTATTTTCACCGTATGCATTTTGCCAATCAGATAATCAGAAATTGCTACATCTCCTTCCAACTCCGCAGAAACCCACTGAGAAGCATAACGGGCATTCGGAGAGAGTAGTTTTAAAAAATCGGTAGGATCAAGGCGATTCCAAGCTCTAGCAAAGGCTGTGGCGGCGTCTGCTTCAGTAATTCTTTTCATAGGCATTTCCTGTTAAGGCAAAAATGAGCAATCATCTATTACAATGGGAACCTGCTTGCCGCGTCAATCTCTGCCCCTGACAAACCACCCTATACCTCATTTCATTTCTTTAAGGAATGGGTGCGGTTCGTACGAACAGCTGGATCTTGGCGGTAGTAATTGCAGAGAACATTGTAAAGGTCAGGGGCATGCTTCTGGAGTGCGAGCGGACGATCGAAAAACTCCTCGGTAACCACAGCGAAAAATTCAGCCTCGCTCTGCGCCCCATAAGCGTCGATGAAGGTTTTATGTCCCTTTTCGGAGAGACTGCGCACTCGCAGGAATTCCCGGGAGCATACCTTTACCCATTCAGAGAGCTGTTCACGATTGACGAGGGGCGGGGTTCCGTTGGCAGTTCCATCAAGCATGTCAAGCTTGTGGGCAAATTCGTGATAGACCACGTTATGACCTTGCTCAGGATGACGGGCCCCGTGGAGGACAGCATCCCAAACAAGGACCACCGGACCTTGGACGAAGGCTTGGCCAAGGATAGGGACCGGGGCTTCCACTACACCATTCAGATGCTCGAAGAAACCTGGTTTGCGTTCGGGGGGAACAACGGTGGATGGGTAGACAATAATCGAATCCACGTTGCGGTAGAACTCATCATGGGGGAGAGCCAGGAGCAGCAGACATGCCTGGGCCGCTATGGTGATACGGATCTCATCGGTGAGCTCAAGGCCGCCGCACCCCTCCCAGTGCTTCTCCTCCAGGAAAACTTGTACCATCCTGCGCAGTTCGTCGCTCTCTGCCTCGTCGAGCATGCTGTAGTGAGCCACGTTCGAGTGCAGAATGGCTTCCCACTCTAAGGGAAATGGGCGTTCAAGCATCTCAGCGCGTCGATGGTCACGGAGCCAATTAAACATATGCGATATAGTATCCTTTATAACCGACCAATCGGTCACCGATCCTTCTTCCCAGCAACCTGCTTGCCGCCGCTGTTGAGTTCACCGGGATACTGGCCAAAGATCTGTTCGTTGATCTGTGCCCCTACAACCCTTTGGGTGAGCAAAGCATTGCCCGCTGCTTGTTCGCGACTATGAACGTGACCACTGCGAACACCCTAGTGGATTCAACAGTAGACGACGACAGAAAGCTGACATTTCTTTTTTTTGGAGATGGGTACCTTAGATCGGATGCCCCTTGAACTGGCTGGTATAGAGATGATGGTAGACGCCTCTTTGTCTCAACAGTTCATCATGGGTGCCCCGTTCCACTATGCGACCGTCATCAATCACCAGAACCTGATCGGCATCTCGGATAGTGCTGAGGCGGTGAGCAATAACAAAACTCGTTTGCTGTTCCATGAAACGTAAAAGCGCTTTCTGAATCCGCGCCTCGGTACGAGTGTCAACGCTACTGGTGGCCTCATCAAGGATGAGGATAGAAGGCTTGGCGAGAATGGCCCGGGTAATTGCCAGCAGTTGCCGTTGCCCTTGACTGAGATTGCCGGCTCGTTCTGATAAATCTGTCTGATAACCCTGGGGCAACTGACGGATGAAATGATCAGCATCGGCCAGTTTTGCTGCCTCCATGCATTCCTCATCACTGGCGTCCAAACGACCAAAGCGGATGTTTTCCAAAACGGATTCAGCAAAGAGAAAGGTGTCCTGCGGCACAAGCCCGATACAACGGCGGAGATCGGCTTTGGCAATGGTCCGCAGATCACGGCCGTCCAGGGTGATCCGGCCGCCATCAATTTCATAAAAACGGCTGAGTAGATTCATAATCGTGGTCTTGCCCGCCCCGGTCGGCCCAACGAGAGCAATCATTTTCCCCGCTTGCACTACCAGACTCATCTCTCTAACCACAGGCAGCCCTGGCTCATAGGCGAACTGGACATGGTCGAAACAGACCTCGCCCTTGATGAACGGCATGGGAACCAAAGCACCCTCGTCGATTTCAATCTCCGTATCCAGGATCTCGAAAATGCGTTCCGCTCCCGCCAGGGCTGCCTGGATGGAGTTGTAAATATTGGCGAGCAGCCGCAACGGCTGGATGAAATTCTGGCCGTAGATAATGAAGGTAGCAATGACACCGATGCTAACAAGTCCTCGCAGGGCAAGCCAGCCTCCCAACGCCGCCAGGATTATAACAAAAAAGTTCCCGAGCACGCCGGTGAGTGGCATGAGCAGCATGCTGTAGTTGTTGGCATAGACTCCGGCCCGAAAGACCTGCTCGTTGTGTTCCCTGAAGGCGGTCAGAACCGATTCATTGCGGCCAAAGGCCGTTACTACTTTTTGCCCGCCGATGGCCTCTTCGGTGACAGCATTGAGCCCCCCAAGTTGCTCCTGGAGATCGCGGTATCCTTTGCGCGTATAGCGAGCTACGAAACGGGTAAAACCGAAAATCACCGGCACTACCAGGATCGCGGACAGGGCCAGCCAGACGTCGAGCACGAACATTGCGGCCAAAATCCCTGCCAACGAGAGCACTCCGGCCAACAGGGTGGTCACGTTCTGGGAAACGGCCTGATTGATGGCATCAATATCGTTGGTCAGCCGGCTCATCAGCTCGCCTGTTGATCGGTGGTCAAAAAAACTGAGCGGCAGTTGTTGGACATGAGAAAAGAGATCGCGACGCAGTTGTTGCAGGGCCTTCTGGGAAATACCTGACATCAACCAGGCGGCGACGATCTGAAACCCGTTATACAACAGATAAACGATCAGCATCCACAGGGCCATTCGCGTCAAACCCTCAGCCTGACCGGGACCGATAAATCGGTCAATAGCCACGCCCATGAGG
>CAITZN010000026.1 GCA_903896915.1 uncultured bacterium | reverse complement strand
CTGGAAGCTGTTTGCCGTCGTATTTGTGAGAAGGCCGAGAGTTATGAAAAATATAACTTCTCCCAAGGTCGTAACGATTTCCTTAAGGCATTTTTCGATCTGGCCCAGGAATACGATTCGCTCGATGATTTTTACCGGATCTGCGTTTCCGTTCCTCTGGCGTTAGTCGGTATCTCCAGTGCGCTCTATCTCTGCCAAGGGGAGGACGCGGGACTGCAGCTGGTGTGCTCAAGCGAGCGAGGGGTGCTGGCTGAGCCGGAACCGGCCCGTTATCCTATACAGATGCACGATGCGCCGTGTGAACTGGGTGGGTCCTATATGGTGCCGATTTTCAGCAAGCAGATTTTTCATCAGAAAGAAAATGGTGGTCGTAATCAGGAACAGCGGCAAGCAAAGTTATGGGATGATCTGAGAGGCTTGTGTGGAGGGGGGCGCACCTTGGGGTTGTATGAGGTGCGGCGGAAAGAGGGTTTGTCTGAAACCGATAAATTTTTCTTTGTTAAATACGCCAACAGGATTGGTTATAATCTTGATAACCGATTAATCGCTCGCCAGAACATTGAACGATTGAAATTCATCAATACCCTGGTGATCGATATCGAGCACAATGTCATTGTGCCCAACATGTATTTCAAGCACCTGTTCAATCAACTCAAAAAGAAAATTGGGATGATTGAAGAGTTGCGGCAGGAAATTGTTGCGGTGCACAGTCAGGAACAACCTTCGAGACAGTGTGAGCAATGCTGTGGAAAACTTCAGGTATTGCAGGATGACCTCCTCAAATATTATCAAGAAATCGTCAAGCACCACGCCAACATGAGCCTTTTTATCGAAAGCCTGTTTCGGCGCGAGCATTTTGAACGGGGCCATCTGGTTCTGCACCCCAAGCGGTGTTTTGTTGAAAAAGAGGTGATCATCCCACAGTTGGAACATTACGCTAGTCGATTACGGGCCGCTCATGTCACTGTAGCCAGACCACAGAATATGCACGAGGAGGAGTTTCCTATCCTGGTTGATATTGGGTTGCTGGCCCAAGTCTACGCCAATCTCTTTTCCAATGCCGCCAAATACACTAAAGAGATTATTGACCATTCGGGGCAACCGCGGAAAGCGATGGCTTATGGTCGTGAAATAGTTGAGAATTCTCCAAGGGTTGGCCAGAAGGGAATAAAGTTTAATGTCTTTACTACTGGTCCGAATATGTCGGAAGAGCAGGGGTATAAACTGTTTTTGGAAGGGATACGCGGCGACGACAGTCTGGATGTCCCCGGCACTGGTCACGGGCTGTCGTTTATCCGTCATGTGGTCGAAATGCATGGCGGCCGAGTGGGCTACGAGCCGACCTCTGAGGGCAACAATTTCTATTTTATCCTGCCGCTTCCGCCTCTTGATTATCCGTTGGTTCTTTGCCCTGCTTCCGAATAAGGGTTTGGTTGTTTTTTGACAGGTCCTAAACCAGGGCGACCCTTTTACCACCACTTTTGCACAGGCCTCTTGTCCGGGCAATTGCATTGACACTGATGTCCCGGATCGCACTTTATGATAACAACTGCCCCCCCCTTACCCGTACACCCCCCGAAGATGGAATTGCTGGCTCCGGCCGGGACTCTAGCGGCCTTTGAGGCCGCCCTGCAGGAGGGGGCCGACGCTGTGTATATCGGCGCCCCTGGTCTGAATGCCCGGGCCTTAGCCAGGGATTTTTCCTTTGGCGAAATTGCAGCTATGGTCAAGTTTGCCCATGCCAGGGAGAAAAAGCTCTACGTGGCCATGAACAGTCTGATGAAGGAGAGCGAAGTCCGCCTGGCTCTGGAAACGCTGGCCAAGCTGGCTAAGATTGGACCGGATGCCTTGATCCTGCAAGATCTGGGGATACTGCATCTGGTACGGCGTTTTTTTCCGGATTTTCCTATCCACGCCTCTACCTTGATGACGGTCAATAATGCAAAGGCGGTCAACTATCTAAAAACGATGGGGTTTCAGCGAATTGTTCTGGCCCGAGAACTCAGTCTTCAGGAGATCGAGGCTATTCATCGGCGGAGCGATGTTCCCCTTGAGATTTTTATCCACGGGGCTATGTGCTTCAGTTATTCGGGCCTGTGTCGGTTTTCCAGTCTCCACGGCGGCAAATCGAGCCTCCGGGGGCAATGCGTGCAACCCTGCCGACGTCGTTATGACTGGCTGCCTTCTGGGAAGCGGAGCGTAACATCGAATTTTGGCAAGGGTGGCGGTTACCTGTTCTCCATGAACGATCTCAGCGGTATCGACCACCTTGCTGCGGTACGAGCCTCCGGAGTTGTTTGTCTTAAGATCGAGGGACGGCTCAAATCGGCGGAATATGTACGCAATGCCGTGCGTGCCTACCGCTTGGCCCTGGACTCCCTGGGTGCCCGGCCGGAGCAACGGCAGGGGATGCTTGCGACCGCCCGCCAATGTCTTGAAGACGCGATGGGGAGGAAACGCTCAACCGGCTTTTTTATTACCGGTCGTGAGGGGGAATTGATCATTCCCCGGCTTTCCGGCAGCACCGGTGAGGTGATCGGCAAGGTCGTCCGGGTGGAGGAGCCAAAAGGTAAGTGGGCGACAGCGCCGGCAAGCCTGCATGTGGCGCT
>CAITZN010000025.1 GCA_903896915.1 uncultured bacterium | reverse complement strand
AGCTATATGTTCATCAAGCTGCAATCACGAGAAGAGAACCGGCTCTCTGGAGCACTTGCCAAGATACTCGGGGAATCGATTGAAAGGGTCAGTTTTTCCGGCACCTATCACGCCCGACTCTTTGTCGAGGAGATCAAGGCAAAAACACCAGAAATAGAAACAATTTCAGTTGAGTCCCTGGACGGTCATGTCATTGCGCACAGCGACACTTCCCGCAATGATTCTGCGGTATCAGCTGAAGATCTTGAAATGCTCAAAAAGAGCCTGGCAAATAAAGAGACTGTTGTTGCAGAACGCAAAACCCCGCAAGGCAAAGCGCTGAAAATCATCGTCCTTCCCTATGAAGGCGGTGTTGATCATGAAACCATCGGAGTCGTCAGAGTTACCGTTAACGTCGAGGGAGTGAGACAGGAGCAACAGTCCGGATTAGTGACCATGTTAATTATTGCTGCTGCACTGTCGTTCGGCGCCTTGATTGTCACTCTGCTGCTCAGTAAACATTTCGGCGCGACGGTCAAGGAGTTAGCCGCTCAACTGCAAACTATACTCGATAATTCTCCAGCGCTAATTTACATGAAGGATTTAAACGGACGGTATCGTTTCATAAACAAGACATGGCTTAAACTTTTCGACAAATCTATTGAGGATGTAATTGGCAAGAATGACCATGAACTTTTCCCGGAAGCAATTGCATGTCGGTTAATAGAGAACGACCACTTAGCTATGGCATCCGGCAAGCCTCTGGATGTTGAGGAACAGGCATTTTCGGATGACGGCACTCATTACTACCAGAGCATAAAAGTTGCTATTAGTGATCATGCAGGAAATATCTATGGTTTGTGTGGAATATCAACGGATATTACTGCACGGAAGAAATCGTTAGAGGAACTGCGAAAAACTAACGAGATTTTTTCGCTGTTTATGCGTTATTCGCCAGTGTATGTCTACATTAAAGAATTAACGCCGTCCGGTTGTCGCGTACTGCAGGCTAGTGATAATTTTGCTGATATGGTCGGTATTGCTGGATCTAAAATGATAGGCAAGTTGATGACGGAACTGTTTCCTGCAGAATTTGCCGCAAAGACGGATGCTGACGACCGAGTTGTTATTGCAAAGGGTGAAGTACTAAAAATTGATGAAGAGTTAAACGGACGCTATTACACAACTATCAAGTTTCCACTGGTACAAGAGGATAGAACTTTGCTGGCCGGATTTACTATCGATATCACCGACAGCAGGCAGGCTGAAGAAGATCGCCTCAACCTAGAAAAACAACTCCTCCACGCCCAGAAGCTTGAGAGTCTCGGTGTGTTGGCCGGCGGCATCGCCCATGATTTTAATAATCTTCTGATGGCAATCATGGGTAACGCAGATCTGGCCTTGATGCGCCTCAATCCTGAATCGCCAGTTGTCGATAATCTGAAGCGTATTGAGCAGGCCTCAGCACGGGCTGCCGACCTAGCCAAGCAAATGTTGGCCTATTCAGGCAAAGGAAAATTTGTCATCGAACATCTGGATATAAGCCGACTTGTGGAAGAGATGCTCCACATGCTGGAAGTCTCCATTTCCAAGAAGGCCATACTCCGCTTAAATCTCACCAGCCCGATCCACTCTATAGAAGCCGACGCCACCCAGTTGCGCCAGATCATCATGAACCTGGTCATCAACGCCTCCGAAGCTATTGGTGACAAGAGTGGTGTAATCGCCATTACTTCCGGCTGCATGGAGTGTGACCGCAATTACCTGAAAGATGTCTGGCTTGATGAAAACCTCTCAGGTGGCTTGTATGTCTACCTGGAGATTGCCGACACCGGCTGCGGTATGGACAAAGAAACTACGACAAAACTGTTTGACCCATTCTTTACCACCAAGTTCACCGGCAGGGGATTGGGCATGGCGGCGGTGCTCGGCATCATCCGTGGTCACAAAGGCGCCATCAAAATCTACAGTGAGTTGAACAAGGGTACGACCTTCAAAATCCTCTTCCCCGCCTCCGACCGTCCGGTCGAGATGTTCAACGGTGCAGCGCACATAGACGACTGGCAGGGAAGCGGCACGGTGCTACTTGTGGATGATGAGGAGACGGTGCGGGCGATAGGGAGCGAGATGCTGCGTGAACTTGGCTTCCAAGTTATCACCGCCAATGATGGCAGAGAAGGGGTAGCCGCCTTTAAGCAGCTCCAGGATATCGCCCTCGTAATCCTTGACCTGACCATGCCGCACATGGATGGTGAACAGTGCTTCCGCGAACTTCGTCAGTTGCAACCGGATTTGAAGGTTATCATGTCCAGCGGCTTCAGCGAACATGAGGTCACACAGAAGTTTGCCGGCAAGGGGTTGGCTGGGTTTATTCAAAAGCCGTATAAGTTTAGTGTTTTGAAAGAAGCGATCAGGAATATAGAATTCTGACCCTAGGGGGACTGAGTCCCTTCCGGGAGAAAATGGTCTGGTT
>CAITZN010000024.1 GCA_903896915.1 uncultured bacterium | reverse complement strand
GGTTAGCGACGATGATGACGTTTGCACTCCTGATTTGATACGCCGTATGGCTAGGGCGATGGATAGGAATGTTCGTTTGTTTTATGTTCCAATTTGGCTCTTAAACTTGGGGGCAAGGTTGACTGGCAAATCGAGTTCCTTGCCGCGCTTGTGTGGAAGTTTGCAGGTTGATATTTCAAAAGAAGCAAACCTGCAATTTGCCAGTTGTGTCTATCTGATGCTTCCGGATGAACGGGATAATCTCGCACTGCTGGAACAAATCAGGAACCTCAGTACTCTGAACTCACAACTGAAGGTATATATCCGTACCCAATCCTATGCCATGCAGCGTCTGCTGATGGACAGTGTCGGGATCGGTGTCTTTAACCAGAAAAGTTTGGATATCCGCTCATCGAACCCTATCAGGTTGTGGCACGTGGCATTGTGAATCAGTATTCCCCCGATTTGTATGCGCCAACGGACAAAACAGGCACTGTTTCGCAGGTCGTGATGGTTATAGGAACATCGGAGGTGGCTAAAGCACTGGTGTTGCGTTTTGCCCGCATAGGCATTTATTCGCCGAAAGGGAAGCTCAAACTGATCTGGGTCGGCGAAGGGGTGGCAGATGCTTTGCACGAGCTAAAAACAAATTATCCCGCTCTTGTCACCGATTATAACGAAGTTGGATACTGGAGTCACGATGGGTCGACATCCGAGGAACATTTCAACAGCCTTCTGCCTCCTCTCATCCTCTCTCTCGTGAATGAACCTTTCACGCAAGCCATCCGCAATGGAAAGGTTCCCGGAATTCATGAACCTGTGTTGCCATCGGTGATCTATGTTTGTCACAATTCGGATATCCTGAACCTTGTTGAAGCACGCGACCTTCAGGCGGCTATGGGTAAGCAAGCCACTATCTTTCACAAGAAAGACAGAGAAAAGAAAAAGCGACTGATACTTGCTGTCCAGAGCAAGTCTGTGCTTGGGATTGCGCAGGATGTTCATCTGCCGTTTTTGCCGGCGCTGCCATATCAAATCGGGGAAGTAAGTCTCGATGCGCTCTTCGCAAACACCATTGCGGAGGACCGGGCCGATGAACTCGCGAAAGGGTATCATGCTATTTATGCAAAGAGTAACGACATCGACAAAGAGTGGGCGGAGTTACGATTTTTTTTAAAGGAATCGAATCGCGATGTCGCCGACCATCTTGCCATCAAAGCCCGCTATGCTGGTATTGATGCCGATACTGTTTCGGACTGCGTTTTTAAAGGAAATGCAACTATTTCGGAAGCTGACCGACTGTTGATGGAAGAAAAACATGAAGATCTGGCCATCATGGAAATGCGGCGGTATCGGGCATTCATGTTCATGAACGGTTTTACGCATGGCACCCATTCGACACAATACCTTGTTGAAAATGATAAAGATGGCAAAGATCTTGACCGGTGCCTTCGTGTTAACGCAACCTTGCTCGACGAAGCATTGTCGCAGATTGAACGTGCCAAGGATGAGGATATTGTTGACTATTCAATGAGAGCGCTTGCGAAGATGCGCAGTCTATGAACTAAAGGTAGAGTATGTAAAGTTCTTTATCGGGTAAATTTCTTTCAGTGGAATAACTCAAGTGGATTCAGTTCAAGGAATTCCTGCCCCGCAATAACGGAGATACCAACAAGAAGAACTTTGTACGGATTACATTCCTTACAAAAAGCGACCATGCCTGATGCTTGTTGTGTAAGGCCGCTTTTGATTTCAATGCCGATTATTTTTCCTCTGTGCTCAAGGACAAAATCAACTTCATGATTTCCATGACGCCAGTAAAGAGCTTGAGTGCATCAGTACGGGTGTGATTAATGAGATGAGTGCCAACTGAGGATTCTACTCATCGGTGATATAACGGATGTAATTGGGAATTTGCAGAAGGGAAATGTTCTGACTTCAGCAGTGTACATCAACAGAAATTTTCTATACTTGATTCAAACACCTGAACCTTCTTTATCCAGAACAAGAACAGATACACTGCAGAACATTGAAGACCCATCACACTATAATTCAAGGCGATAGCCGACAGATGAGCCTTTTGGCTGACAGGTCGGTACATCTTGTCATCACTTCACCGCCTTACTGGCAGCTCAAGGACTATGGGACGGAGAACCAGATTGGCTTTCACGAGAGTTACGAAAGCTACATCAACAACCTGAACCTTGTCTGGAATGAATGCGAGAGGGTGCTGCATCCCGGCTGCC
>CAITZN010000023.1 GCA_903896915.1 uncultured bacterium | reverse complement strand
GAACTCCCAGGCTCATCATGGCAGGCGTCAGCACAAAAGCGCCGCCGGAACCGATGAATCCGCTCACCAGCCCTCCGACGAAACCGACAAAAAACAGAAAAACGATGGTAAAGGCGTTCAGATCGATAAACTGAAGGACTTCATTGACTGGTCCGTGCATTGCTTGCTCCGCCGAGTAAATTTTAGAGAATATTAATGGATTGATGTGCTCATCGCTCAATCCGCATACGACAGCCAGACACCATCAAACATTGAACTGGGCCCGGGGCCTAGTGTCTTTTCTGATAGTATCGACAGCGGCCGGGACCGTAGGACGAATCTCTGTAGACTTGGTGACCGTGGTTTTGGAACCTTCAATACCCAGGGCCGACCAAAAGGCACTGGTGAAGTTCCCATGAGCATAGGAAACCCCAAACACGACTGCAACGGGCAGGAGGGAATATACGCCACCTTTTGTGAAGTAGGTCATGACCCAATCCTGGTTGGTAAAGACAGCAGCATACAACCCGGCGGTCAGCGCACCAAAGACCAAACAATTTTTCAGGTGCCTTTTTCGACTTGTCGTGGACATACGAGGTTCTCCTTTTTCTATGGTTTTATAAGATATGGCCTTATTTATTTGGTTTGCCCTTGCATGGGTATAGATGACGCTGAACACAGGAACAGGTGATTGCGAAGCCACCTCTTCCCGTCGAATGCCTTTATCAATAACGACAAACTCAATCCGTTTTTCCGAATGACATAACTGCTGCACAACCTTGCCTGTCTTGCCAGGCATCCCCAGATGTTCGACCAACACGCCTCTAGATCCGGCTTTTTCTTGAAACAGCAGAGTACTTTCCTGCATGGATGCGGCAAAGAGGCGGCTCCGCCTCCCACCATCACTGAAGAACGGCAGCGTATCGATATGCACTGCAAGGATTTTGTATTTCAGATGATCAGCAACATTGATGGCATAGTTCATCACTACTTCAGACATATGACCGTTGCGGGTGACGACTAGGATAGAAGGTGTTTTAACCTGCTTTGACACAGGAAAATCGTCGCTGTTCATTGCATCATCGAGGGTTGATTGTCCGGCAATGTTCTGTATGTCTTGCTGGCCCATAAATACCTGTTTTCCATGTGGAGAAATTGGTCTTGTCCACTTTTTCCAAGAAGCATGCCATAGCACGAATTACATGCAACATCTTGATATTGATATATATAATTACAAGTTGACAGGTAGAGAGGGAAGAGATGTTGCATTAAGCAACAAATCACACTGCACAGAGAGAAAAACCGCCATTTTAACGTTGCCATTTGCAACATCACAGTGCGAGATGCAACACAGGCCCTTTGCACATGCATGCCTCAAGACAGATCATCACTGATGTAACGAGTTCTTATCCCAAGTGAAGTACGTTGAGCAGACACTCCTTGAATGGGAATCGTGCTTAATAGCAAAAAAATTAAACCCGACGATTAGCTTAAAAAATAAAGGGTTAAATACAGATCTTCCCGAAATTTGGATCCCCTCAGTTGGATGATGAGGTTTTTTTACAGAAGTGCTTTTTTTTACGAGGTAGAGTGGCAGGGTGGAACCAATATTGCGAGAGACAATGATCTCTCGCAACTATTCTATACTCAGGTTGAGCAATACACCTCCCTTTGCAAAGGGCAAAAATCTTGCGAGCCGTTTTAAAAAAGACCTGTTCTTGAGCAGTACTATGAAGACAACAAGGGGATAGCGTTATGTTTTTTAAAAGAAAAGAAGAACAAGCAGAAGAAACCTCGCAAGGTAATAAACTGGATACGCCCTCCCCTCTGGACAAGCTGCGCGACCAGATAGCAGAAGCGCATCTCCCACCGCATGCTTTGGAAGCGGTTTCCAAAGAACTCGATAAACTGCGAAAGACCGATCCGTCTGTCGCCGAATATTCGGTGGGATTCAATTATATCGAATTGGTGCTCTCTCTGCCGTGGAATCAGTCATCGCAGTGCAAACTTGAACTGGCAAGGGCGCAGTCCATTCTGGATGCCCGCCATTACGGCCTTTCCCAAGTCAAACAACGAATATTTGAATTTCTGGCCGCCAAAACACTCTGCAGTAAAGCTCGGCAGAATATACTGATCGTCGACGATGAGGAGATAGCCCGGACCAATATGGAACATGTCCTTAAGAAGGACGGGTATAACTGCCACTGCGCAAATAACGGTCAGGAAGCTTTAGCACTCCTGGCCCAAGAGGACATCGATCTGGTTGTTACCGACCTAAAGATGGAACGCATGGATGGCCTTGAGTTGCTCGAACAGATCAACCGAAATTCACCTGAGATTCCCGTTATCATGGTGACCGGTTTCGCAACGGTCAGTTCAGCGGTGGAGGCATTGAAAAAAGGGGCGGCGCACTACCTTGGCAAACCCGTCAATTTGGATGAGTTGCGCAAAACCGTCAAAGAGGTGCTCGAAAAGAAACTTTTCGTGCAAATGGGAAAAGGCCCGATACTCTGTTTTACCGGCCCTCCGGGAACGGGCAAGACCTCCGTGGGCAAAGCGATAGCCGAGGCACTGCAACGTCAGTTTGTGCGTATATCACTGGCAGGGCTGAAGGATGAGGCGGAATTACGCGGCCACAGACGTACCTACGTAGGCGCGCTCCCTGGACGGATCATCGCTGAATTAAAGAGAATTGGCGTCAACAACCCGGTTTTTATGCTCGACGAGATCGATAAAATCGGCCAGGATTTTCGCGGCGACCCGGCATCGGTGCTCCTTGAGGTCCTTGACCCGGAGCAAAATGTCCGCTTCACTGACCATTACCTTGATATCCCTTTCGACCTCTCACGTATCATGTTTATTGCGACGGCAAACGACCTGACTAAACTGCCGGGACCTTTACTGGATCGGATGGAGCGCATTGAATTTGCAGGATACACCGAAAAAGAAAAACTGAAAATCGCCCAACAGTTTATTCTTCCCCGACAACTTAAAGCAACAGGGCTCTCCCGGTCAGCAGTGCATTTTTCCGACGAGGCCCTCTCACGGGTTATTGCGGATTATACCAGAGAGTCGGGCCTACGGAATCTTGAGCGGGAAGTTGCGGATATGTGCCGAAAGATTGCTTTGCTCTGCCTTAAATCGGAGCACCCGGATGAACAGATTGCAATAGACGCTGAAACGGTCTCCCAACTGCTCGGACCACGCAAATTTTACCGGGAGGCTGCAGAGGCTGCACCGCAAATCGGCATTGCCACCGGTTTGGTCTGGGCCGAAACCGGCGGTGAAATCATCAGTGTCGAAACGGCATTAATGTCCGGCTCGGGAAAACTTATCTTAACCGGTTCCCTGGGGGAAGTTCTCCAGGAATCTGCACAAACGGCACTCAGCTTTATCCGGAGCAGGACACAGGAATTTGAGATAACCGATGGTTTTTTTCATAATACCGACATCCATATTCATTTCCCTTCCGGAGCTATCCCAAAGGATGGGCCTTCTGCCGGAATCACCATTTTTGCAGCACTCCTCTCTCTGCTCACCCGCCGTCCGGCTCGCCGTGATGTGGCCCTCACTGGAGAGATGACCTTGAGCGGTCGGATTCTCCCCATCAGCGGTATCAGAGAAAAAATTCTTGCTGCAAAAAGAGGAGGCGTGCAATGCGTGCTGTTACCTCTGACCAATAAAGAAGAGGTGGACGCCCTCACCCCTGATGTGACCGAAGG
>CAITZN010000022.1 GCA_903896915.1 uncultured bacterium | reverse complement strand
GCTGTAGTCGTACGCGATTCGAGTGATGCCGTCATTCTGCAAGATCTGGAAGGGCGTATCATGGCCTGGAATCCGGCGGCGGTCAGGATGTACGGCTGGTATGAGACTGAGGCGCTGCAGCGGAATATCAGGGAGCTGATACCGGAAGGGCTGCGCGAAGCTGATATTACGCGGGTTCAGCAGTTAAGCCGAAAGGAAGTGCTGGAACCGTATCGCACCCAACGGATTGCCAAAGATGGTGCTGTTGTGGAGGTGTGGCTGACCGCCACCGCTTTGTTGAACGAAGTCGGGGAAGTCTATGCGATTGCTACGACGGAGCGGGCGAGCGGGCTCGGGGAATAAAAAAATATCTGAACCGCGATTTACAGGATTAAAGGATTGACCGGATTTTAATCGTGATAATCCAATAATCCGATGACTCATGGTTCAGACAAGGGAGCAGCCATGACAACACAACCACCAACCTTACCTCAAGATCTCCGTCAGCGTGCCGAAGCATTGTACCGGGCAAGCGAAGCCGTAATCCAGGAGCCGACCACACCCGAGGAGACAAAACAACTCCTCCACGAACTGCGGGTACATCAGATACAACTGGAGATGCAGAACGAAGAGTTGCGCAGTATCCAGGCGGAGCTGGATGCTTCACAGACCCGTTACTTCGACCTGTATGATCTGGCTCCGGTTGGCTACATGACGTTTGGTGAGCCGGGGTTGATTCTGGAAGCGAATCTTGCCGCTGCCAATATGTTTGGTGTCGCCAGAAACGCGCTGATAAAACAGCCGATCAAGCGGTTTCTCTGTAAGGAAGATCAGGATTTATTCTATCTCCATCGTCAACAAGCCTTCATATCGAGTGCTGCGCAGGTATCAGAAATGCTTCTCAAGCGTCCCGACGGTTCTTCTTTCTGGGCGCAGGTTCAGGCGACCCCGGCAGCGGGTGGTGAGTTCTGGATTACCTTGACTGATATATCCGAACGGAAAATGGCAGAGGAGGAACGAGACAAAACCAAGGATATGCTCTCTCTGTTTATGAAACATTCGCCGATCTACACCTACATCAAAGAGGTAACTTCAACTGAGAGTCGCGTATTGATCGCCAGTGATAATTTTGAGCAGATGATCGGCATTCCTGGTTTTGAAATTGTTGGTAAGGCGATGACCGACTTGTTCCCGGCAGAGCTTGCTGTGAAAATTGCCGCTGATGATTGGAGTGTTATTGCAAATGGAAATAAACTCCAGCTTGAGGAGGCTTACAATGGTCGAAGTTATGACACAATTAAGTTTCCTGTTGTTCTGGGAGAGAAAACCCTGCTGGCTGGCTTCTCTATTGACACCACGGAACGCAAACAGGCTGAAAATGCTCTGCGAATGAGCCGGGAAAAGTTCAAGGCCACTATAGATAACTCGTTCGATGTCATTTTTTCGCTTAACGCAGAAGGCACCTTCCAGTTTGTCTCCCGTGCCTGGGAACGGCATTTCGGCTATTCAATCAAAGAAGTTCTCGGGAAGAATTTTGCAGACTTCATTCATCCGGACGATATCGCCCTCTGCACCACATACCTCGCAGAAATATTCCGTACCGGAAAAAGCAAGACAGTCCCGCCGTATCGAATTAAGAACAGCGATGGTATCTGGCGCAGTTTTGTGGCTAACAGTTCCCGCTATGCAGATGCAGAAAACGCATGGCAGGTTATTGGTGTTGCCCATGACATTACCGATCAGCTTGCGGCAGAACAAAACCTGCTCCAGGCCAAAGCCGCTGCTGAAACAGCCAACATCGCCAAGAGTCAGTTTCTATCCACCATGAGTCACGAAATCCGTTCCCCGATGAATGGCATTCTCGGCATGTTTCAACTGTTACAGCACACCGAACTAACGCCGGAGCAGCTTGAATACACTAAAATTGCCTTACAGTCAGGCAAAAAACTGGTTGATCTGCTTAACGATATTCTCGACCTTGCTAAAATAGAAGCAGGCAAGATAGAACTGGAGATAGCCGACTTTGATCTGCCGTCGATGATTTCCGATACCATCAATATTCTGGCACTGCAAGCCCGTGAAAAAGGGTTGCTCCTGACCTCGTCGCAAGACGTAGACGTACCATCAGCATTGAAAGGCGATGCCGGACGACTGCGTCAGATCCTCATCAACCTTGTTGGCAACGCAATTAAATTCACCCCCAAGGGTTCAGTTACTCTACATATTCAAAAAAGTAGCGAAGATGCTCACTCCACCATCCTCTGCTTTTTCATCCGTGACAGCGGTATTGGCATTGCACCTGACAAGCTGGAGCATATTTTTGAGTCATTCACCCAAGCCGATGGCTCTACCACGCGAACCTATGGCGGCACCGGATTGGGGCTGGCGATCTGCAAGCGGTTGGTAGAGTTAATGGGCGGTACTATCAGTGTCGTGAGTAGTGACGGGGGAGGTTCCACGTTCCGGTTTACGGTAGTGCTGGAAAAACAGGTTGAGGCTCCACCCTTACCAATTGTGGAGGAAACTCACAGAGAGCCTGGTAGCGCCAGCGGAATCCGCATCCTGTTGACAGATGATGACCCGGTTGCCCAGTTATTAGTTTCCCGTCTGCTGAAAAGTTTTGGTTATCTGGTAGATGTGGCAAGTAATGGTAAAGAAGCAGTAGACGCACTTGAGAAAAATGACTACTCATTGGTGCTGATGGAATGCATGATGCCGGAAATGAATGGCTACGAGGTCACTGCTGTCATCCGCGATCCAGCTTCACCTGTGCGCCGTCATGACATCCCGGTTATTGCGCTCACCGGCAACGCCATGAAACAGGATCGTGACCACTGCCTTGCCGCCGGAATGGACGACCATCTTCCCAAACCGGTTCTGTTTCCTGATCTGCTTGCCATGTTGGAGAAGTATCTGAAGGGGGAAACAAAATGACTATGACAACCAAACCTGCTGAATCCGCCCAGGAACTCCGCCAGCGTGCCGAAGAACAGTATCGCATGAATGAGGGTACGACTTCAAAACTGCTCTCACCCGAGGAAACGGAACAGCTCCTCCAGGAACTGCGGGTGCATCAGATTCAACTGGAGATGCAGAACGAAGAACTGCGACGCGCCCATGAGGAACTGGATGCCTCGCAGTCCCGTTACTTTAATCTCTACGATATGGCACCGGTCGGCTATCTGACTATCAGCGCAAAAAGGATGATAAAAGAGGTCAATCTCACCGCTGCCACCATGCTTGGTGTTGTCCGGGATCTGCTTGTCAAAGAGCCGATCGGTACAATACTCCCCATGGAGGG
>CAITZN010000021.1 GCA_903896915.1 uncultured bacterium | reverse complement strand
CGGATCCGCACCTCAATGCCCGGCGTATTGTTTAACAATTGCGTGAGTCTGGTCGGATCAGTCTCGTTGTAGTGGTAGGGGTACAGAACTTTCGGTTTGAACGCCTTTGCACCATCAGCCACCATCTCAGGAGTCATTGTCGATGGTGTACTCATGGGCAGAAAGGCGCAGTCGATTTTTTCCAGAGCCTTCATGGCCGGTATGTTTTCTGTATCGCCCGCCACATATATTCGCTTGTCGCCGAAAGTCAGCACGTAGCCATTGCCAATCCCTTTCGGGTGAAAAGCCTGGCCGTTCTCCCGCATATGCACCATGTTGTAGGCAGGAATGGCTTGAACCCCAATCCCCTGCACCGTCATGGATTCGCCATTTTTCATGATCAATCCTTCCGGAACCATTTCAGAACAAATGGGGGGCAGAATCACTACGGTCTCCTTTTTTTGGATATTCTGCAGGGCTGCCAGGTCAAAATGGTCGTTATGGTCATGGGTAATAAAAATCATGTCGGCCTTGGGCATTTTTGTGTAATCCGCCATCTTGCCGTAAGGATCGAAATGGATGATGGTGCCACCGAAAGTCATCATCAGTGAGGAGTGGCCAATGAAAATAAGTTCCAAATCTCCGGCCGATGTTTTGACAACATCTCTTTTCACCACCTCTTGGGCGGTTGCCGTCAGGGCACTGAATGTCACTATTACCATGAGAGCTAATGCGATTTTCATAATATGAGATGGTTCTCCATAGATTGTACGAAGCCCCCTTGCACCCTCAATCAGGGATTTCCACATCGCTGTGTTTGCAATGAGAGCAGCGCAGCATTTGGTCCAACTCTTCAAAGGCCGCCCGCCATTTTTCACTACTAATCTGTGCTTCGAATTCAGGTTGGCACTCATCGCATAACCAACGATCACCATTTGGGGTTACCCAGAGTTTCATTTCGTATTCCTTCCCTTTAAGGGATTAAAATATTCTGTTTCAGGTAAGGCCGCAAGATTGCTTAAAGCCTTGTGCAGATCGCCCGCTGTGGGTTCTTTTGCCATGACTTGGTCCTCCCTGTTTCGTGTATGTTAACAGATCGGGCCGAATCTTCCACTTAAACCCCTGTTCATTTTTCTTAAATCCGCTATCTCGCCTCAACATCCATCCAACGCAACCATAATCTGAACCAAGTTCTACAAGTATCGACCTAATAAAAGCGTGTGGCAGAGCGCGGAATTAAAGTTTTGTGGCTATGAATAAACCTCAGCAATCTTTACTGGCACATAAGCAAGGTATGCATTGAGCATATATAGTGGAAGTTTTGACTCCCGGAACATCTGATTAAAACGGCAGCAAAATTCGTCTTGATACTCAGAGGTGCATCGTGACAACGATGACCTCGACCAGCTTATCAATTTTATCTTTTCGTATAAAATAAACAACTTAACGCCTACACACAGGGACGCATTAGTTTTTGACTTCCCGTGTTCTGTCGCATATCATTCAAACATATGGGCTTTAATCAAGGAATGCGGTGAGGGTCAATTTGATGAACAGATGACTCTGTGCTAAAAATAGAGGCAAAACAAGTAGGCCCCCCTGGAGGCCCACCATGAATGATAATAACGCTGCTTCCAAGCTCCGCAAAAAGGCGAAAGAAATCCTTCGCAAAAGAGCACCCCTATCGGCGGAAATACTAAAAGCACTCTCCGCCGAAGAAATGCAGCAAACACTCCATGAGCTCCAGGTCCATCAAGTTGAACTGGAGATGCAGAACGAGGAGTTACGCCGAGCACATAGGGACCTCGACGCCTTGCGTGCTCGTTATTTCGATCTTTATAACCTTGCACCGGTGAGCCATTTCACTATCAACAAAGATGGGTTAATCGTGGAGGCCAACCTCACGGCTGCCATTTTTTTGGGTGTCGATCGGCGCATTCTGATGCATCTACCGTTCACTCGATTTATTCGAAAAGAGGACCAAGACGCCTACTATCTGTATCAGAGACAACTCATTGAAACCAGCGAACCACTCGAGCACGAGCTGCAAATGGTAAAATACGACGGGACGGAATTCTGGAGTCACCTGACAGCAAGTATCGCTGATGGAGATGAGGACGCGCCTGTGTGCCACATCATGCTCAGCGATATTACCGAGCGCAAACAGTTTGAAGAAAAGCTCCGGTTCAGCGAGCAAGCGACAAATGAGGCAAAAAAGCTCTTGGAGTTGGTCTTGGATACTATCCCTGTACGTCTTTTTTGGAAGGACATTCATTCTGTGTTTTTAGGATGCAACCGATTGTTCGCCCAAGATGCAGGACTCCAAAACCCTATAGAATTAATTGGTTCCGACGATTACCGGCAGGGGTGGAAGGACCAAGCTGACAAGTATCGCCGGGATGATTTAGAAGTCATGACGTCTCGACAACCTAAATTGCAGTATGAGGAAGCACAGACTACACCTGAGGGCCATAAAATATGGCTATCCACCTCCAAAGTACCGCTACTCGATATCAACGGGGAAGTAATTGGGGTCCTGGGTGCCTACGAGGATATCACCCAACGTAAATGGCAGGAAGCACAACTCAAGGCCTTAAACGATGACCTGGAACGGAGAGTTGAACAGCGAACCATCGAATTACAAAAAACGCAGCAACAATATCTGCATGCCGAAAAGCTCTCCGCAATCGGTAAGCTCTCCGCCTCCATCGCCCATGAATTCAACAACCCGCTGCAAGGTATTCAATCTATCCTAAAAGGATTGAGGAAAAGAGCGATATTAGAAAAGGAGGATAGTGAATTGCTGGATGCCGCAATCGACGAAAGTGAGCGGATAAAGAATTTGATCCGCAGCCTTCAGGATTTCAACCGTCCTTCCTCAGGGAGGAAAATGTTAATGAGCTTGCACAACTCCCTTGATTCTTTACTGTTATTGCATAAGAGCGAATTCAAGAGCAAACGGATTTCAGTAGTACGGAATTACGCCGCAAATTTACCCGAAATTCTGGCTGTCCCCGACCAAATTAAACAAGTTTTCCTTAATCTGTTGACCAATGCCGCGGATGCTTGTTTGCATCCTGGTGGGGTGATTACGGTTAGCACCTGGCAGGAAGATAACAAGGTTGCGGTTGCTATTAAGGACACTGGCGTCGGCATTAAGCCCGAAAATACGGAACTGATCTTCCAACCGTTCTACACCACCAAGCCCGCGATCAAAGGAACAGGGCTGGGTTTGTCGGTGAGCCATGGGATTGTGAAAAACCACGGCGGTGAAATTCTGGTGACAAGCCGACCTGGGGATGGGGCAACATTCACGATCCTTCTGCCTATCAATGGTGGTTTTGATCTCGTTGAGGCCACTCCGGAAAGCAATACATCCGGCAAAGTTTGATCCAGAGCCATTTAATGCTTAACTTCAACAATAAATTACACATCCTGCAGTTCAGTTGCTGGCTTGACAACAACTCAATAATCATGGAGGGTTAAATGGTTACACAAAATTTTTTCAAAACAGCAGCACGTCCCGTCGCATGTATCGTTGTCTTGGTAATCATGATGTTCGTTGCCGGTATCGAAACCGGTCAGGCACAGACAATTGTGGACGAATGGAGCGGCGTGAAAACACCCCCTCCGCCAGAGTTGAAGCAGGTCAATATTAAGCCCGATACAACCGCCCTGCTCTTGCTGGATTTCAATGCACAGACATGCAATATGAAAAACCGACCACGCTGTATCGAATCAATTCCGGCTGTAAAAAAACTTCTTATTGAGGCACGCTCAAAAGGTGTTTCTATTGTTTACAGCCTCTCTCCAGGCGCCGAAGTTAAAGATATTGCGCCAGACCTTGCTCCCTCTCCTGGAGAGCCAGTTGTTACTTCCGGCCCTGACAAATTTTTGGGCACTGACCTTGAGAAGATAT
>CAITZN010000020.1 GCA_903896915.1 uncultured bacterium | reverse complement strand
CCCCCCTCAGAATATAGAAGCGGAACACGCAGTCCTCGGAACCATCCTCCTCCAAGACAAAGCTCTGCTTAAAATCGTTGACATCTTAAAGCCGGACGATTTTTACCGCGACGCTCACAAAACAATTTTCACAGCAATGCTTACGCTTTTTGAGAAGCGGGAACCCCACGACCTGATCACGGTTGCAGGATTACTCGGCGATCAAAACAAGTTAGACGACATCGGCGGGGCCGCTTACCTAGCATCATTAACAGATATTATCCCCTTTGCCGGCACACTGGTGCATCACGCGCATATCATCCGGAAAAAATCCGTACTGAGACGGTTGATCCAAACCACTTCTGAAGTTGCAGCGCGTTGCTATGACACCCAAGATGATATCGAATCACTGATTGAAGAAGCTGAGAAGACCATCTTTGAAATTGCACACACGAACAAGGGTCAGGGGTTTCAACCCATGTCTTCAGTCGTGCCCAAAGCCTTTGACCGTATCACCAAATTATTCGAGAAACAGGAGCATATTACCGGGGTGGCAACAGGTTATGAAGAGCTGGATCGAATCACCGCAGGCCTGCAACCTGCAGAGATGATTATCCTTGCTGCCCGTCCTTCCATGGGCAAGACGGCCCTGGCTATGAACATCGTTCAGCATGCCGCCCTTATCGGGAAAGTTTCTGTGGCTGTTTTTAGTCTAGAAATGTCCATGGAGTCTCTTGCCCTACGTATGCTCTGCTCAGTGGGTAGGATTGATTCACAGCGCATCCGTACTGGCAAACTCCAAGATAACGACTGGCCCAAATTAACCAGGGCTACAGGCATGTTATCTGACACCCCAATATTTATAGACGATTCAGCTGGCCTTTCAGCTCTGGAGATGCGCGCCAAGGCAAGACGACTGAAATCCGAACATAACCTAGGGCTAATCGTTGTCGACTATCTACAGCTCATGCAGGGCAAAACCAATTCCGAAAACCGGACTCAAGAAATCTCTGAGATCTCACGATCGCTCAAAGCGATGGCGAAGGAACTCAATGTCCCTGTCCTTGCTCTCTCGCAGCTCAACCGTGGCTTAGAGAACCGCACCGACAAACGTCCGCAATTGTCCGACCTGCGTGAATCAGGCGCCATCGAGCAAGATGCTGATGTTATCATGTTCATCTATCGGGATGAGGTTTACAATAGAAGTGAAACCAATGAAAATCGCGGAATGGCTGAAATCATTATTGCTAAACAACGTAATGGGCCAACCGGTATGGTCAAGATGACTTTTCTCGGCGAGTACACTACTTTTGAAAATTATACAGGGCGCTCACCTTCTCCCCAATATATGACGGAGCAGGGTTTCGCTGCGAATTCAGATTTCAACTAAACACCACCTCTTCCCGTCAATCATCTCAATAGCTCAACTCGTCATGCACATAAACGATAAATACGATTTCAAAACCATCGAACAGAAATGGCAGCAGCACTGGGAACTGGAAAAAACCTACAAGGTTACCCACCAATCAGATCGACCCAAATATTACGTTCTGGAAATGTTCCCATACCCATCTGGACGTATCCACATGGGACATGTGCGCAACTATTCCATCGGGGATGTCATCGCCAGATACAAACGGATGCAAGGATTTAATGTTCTGCACCCCATGGGTTGGGATGCTTTTGGCCTACCAGCTGAGAATGCCGCCATGAAACGAGGGATTCATCCGGCAACATGGACCTATGATAACATTGACTACATGCGCACACAGCTCAAGGCCATGGGTTTGAGTTATGACTGGGACCGTGAGTTGGCCACCTGCCGCCCGGATTACTATCGATGGGAGCAAGTGCTCTTTCTCAAGATGCTGGAACGTGGTCTGATTTACAGGAAAGAAACCACTGTCAACTGGTGTAACGACTGCCAGACTGTACTGGCTAGAGAGCAGGTATTAGACGGTACCTGTTGGCGATGCGACCAGCAGGTCCAGCCCAAAACCATGCACGGCTGGTTCTTCAAAATTACCGATTATGCTGACGAGTTGCTGGCCGACCTAGACAAGCTGACCGGTTGGCCAGATAAAGTCGTCACCATGCAACGCAACTGGATTGGGAAAAGTACCGGGCTTGCGTGTGATTTTAAGATCGTAAACAGCGACCAGGCCATCACCATTTTCACCACCCGACCGGACACAATTTTTGGAGTGACGTTCATGTCGCTTGCGGTTGAACACCCGCTTTTGAAGTCTCTGATTGCCGGCACGCCGCAAGAAAAACTGGTTAACGAATTTATCCAGCAAACAATTATTGACAAGCAACGAGCTACCCTTGACCAGGAACCGGAAAAAATGGGTGTTTTTACCGGCTGCTATTGCATCAATCCATTTACCAACGAAAAAGTGCCGATTTACGCCGCAAACTTCGTGCTTATGGAATACGGTACGGGCGCAGTTATGGCAGTACCAGCTCATGATCAGCGAGATTTCGAATTTGCGGGAAAATATGGCCTTCCAATTAAGGTTGTTGTCCAACCCACTGACGATCTTCTGGAACCGGCAACGATGAGTGAAGCGTCGGATAAACCAGGAAGATTGATAGCATCGGGCCTGTTCACTGGACTTGAATCGATCACGGCACAGCAAAAAATCATCGAGTTTGCCGAAAAATCAGGTTTTGGACGCCCTTACACTACCTACCGACTGCGTGATTGGGGCATCTCCCGTCAACGATACTGGGGCGCACCTATCCCTGTGGTCCATTGCGACACCTGCGGAATCGTTCCAGTACCTGAGAGCGAGTTGCCCATCTTGCTACCAGGGGCTGGTGAACTAAAAGGAAGCCACAACCCATTGCATCAGCAAGAAGACTTTATTGCTTCCGTTTGCCCACGTTGCAAAAAAACGGCCCGCCGTGAAACTGACACATTGGACACCTTTGTCGAATCGTCGTGGTATTTCGCCCGTTACACCAGCCCTGGTCTAAACTCCAGTCCCATTGATCAGGATGCAGCCGCCTATTGGCTGCCGGTCGATCAGTATGTCGGAGGAGTTGAACACGCCATTCTCCACCTCCTCTACGCGCGTTTCTTCACCAAAATGCTGAGAGATCTCGGTTATCTTACAGTAGACGAGCCTTTCACCAACCTGTTGACTCAGGGCATGGTGATCAAGGATGGTGCCAAGATGTCAAAGTCCAAAGGTAATGTGGTTGACCCCAACGAACTGATCGAACAGTACGGCGCAGACACGGTGCGTCTCTTTTCACTATTCGCCGCCCCACCAGAGCGGGATCTTGAATGGAACGCCCAGGGTGTGGAAGGGGCTTCACGTTTCCTCAACCGGGTGTACCGAATAATCTGCCAGAATCTCGATTGCTTTCAGATGGTCGGCACTGTCGATATCGCTTCATTGAATGAACCATCCAGGGTGCTGTACCGAAAAACGCATCAGACGATTCGCCGGGTGACCGAAAATATTGAAACCAATTTTCACTTCAACACAGCCATCTCAGGTGTCATG
>CAITZN010000019.1 GCA_903896915.1 uncultured bacterium | reverse complement strand
TTGCTGAGTAAAAACCGCAGAGTATTGCGCATCTTGCGGTAGGCATCGGAGACATGCCTGAGGATCTCGTCGGAGACTTTAACGTCATCCTGATAGTTTTCACTGGCGACCCAGAGACGCAGAACCTCAGCCCCGTACTGGTCGATCACCTCCTGCGGGGCAACAACATTACCCACGGACTTCGACATCTTCTTACCCTGGCCGTCAACCAAATACCCATGGGTGAGCACTCCTTTGGAGGGTGCACGTCCCCTGGTGCCTACCGAGGTGAGCAGGGAGGACTGGAACCAGCCGCGGTGCTGATCGCTGCCTTCGAGATACAAATCCGCCGGTGAACGCAACTCCGGCCGTTGTTCCAGGACTGCGGCATGACTGGTGCCGGAATCAAACCAGACATCGAGGATATCGCTCTCTTTTTTAAACTCGTGAATGCCGCACGAACAGGCGACGCCTTCAGGTACAAAATCCGCAGCTTCGTGCTTAAACCAGGCGTCAGCCCCCTCTTGCACAAAGAGTTCGTCGATCCGCTGGCAGACAGCCGCGTTGATGAGAATTTCGCCGCAACCGGTACAGCTCAGAACAGTAACCGGTACCCCCCAGGTACGCTGCCGGGACAGACACCAATCCGGCCGCGACTCGACCATGCCGTAGATTCTCTGTTTCCCCCAGTACGGAGTCCATATCACCTCATCGATTGCCTTAAGAGCCTTGGCGCGCAGCTGCAATTTTTCCATGGAGATGAACCATTGGGCCGTTGCCCGATAGATCACCGCTTTTTTACAGCGCCAGCAGTGAGGATAGCTGTGATTCAGGGCCATCTCCTTCACCAGGGTGCCATCTGCTGCCATATCTTCGGTGATCCGGCGATTGACCTGCGGTATCTGCAAGCCTTCATATTTACCGGCGGCAGAAGTGAAGCAGCCCGCATCATCCACAGGCGACAGGACCTCAAGGCCATAACGCAAACCAGTGATGTAGTCGTCGGCGCCATGTCCCGGTGCGGTATGGACGCAGCCAGTACCTGAGTCGGCAGTGACATAATCTGCCAGCACCATCAGGGAATCGCGCTCCATAAACGGATGACGGCAGCGTTTTCGCTCCAAGCCAGCGGCGGAAAAAGTGGCGATGATAGAATATTGCTCAATGCCGAATAACTGCAGGCAGGTAGTTACCAATTCTTTCGCCAGAATCCAAACCTCGCCCTGAACCTCGACCGCGGCATATTCGAAATCAGGATGAAAGGCGATGGCCATATTGGCCGGCAGGGTCCAGGGGGTTGTGGTCCAGATCAGAACCTGCACCTTGCGGCCCGCAAGCTCAGGTGCCACATCGCCAAGATCGTCGATGACCGGAAACTTGACATAGACCGAGGGCGATGTGTGATCGCCGTAATCAACCTCGGCCTCAGCTAGGGCAGTCCCGCAGGTAGCGCACCAGTAGACCGGTTTTTTGGAACGAACCACAGCACCGGAAAGCAAAAATTTGTTGAACTCGCGAGCAATGACCGCCTCGTAGGCAAAATTCATGGTCAGATAAGGTTGCCCCCAGTCGCCGAGCACACCGAGCCGTTTGAACTGTTCCCGCTGCGTTTTGATCCATTTTTCCGCATAGCTGCGACAAGCGGCCCGCTTGCCTAATACAGAAATCTTCTGTTTCTTTTCCCCGAGTTCCATATCGACATTATGCTCGATAGGCAAACCGTGGCAGTCCCAACCGGGAACGTAAGGAGCATTAAATCCGGCCATCCGCTTGGACCGGAGGATGATGTCTTTCAACACCTTATTGAAAGCGGTACCCAGATGAATATTGCCGTTGGCATAGGGAGGGCCATCGTGGAGAACAAACAGCGGCCGCTCTTCTGCCGCCTGCTGCAGTTGCTGGTACAAGTTTTCCTTGTCCCAGCGCTTGAGCACCATCGGTTCCCGCTGGGTCAGATTGGCCTTCATCTTAAACTTGGTCTGCGGCAGGTTCAGTGTTTCCCTGTAATCCATCATAATTCTCAAAAGGTATAAAAGAGATAAGTATAAAAAAAAGAAGCACGGTCGATGCCGTACATAAAACTTAGGATTTTACCAAGCCCGCTTGATCTTGCAAGGGAAAAGGAGGGGAGCCGGGAACGGCCCCTGCATGCGCTGCCAGCCACGGGCGAAAGCAACCGGGCGGCGGACCGGTGGCGGACCGAAAAACGATATCGATGCC
>CAITZN010000018.1 GCA_903896915.1 uncultured bacterium | reverse complement strand
TGATAGAACGGAAAGGCGCAAAGAAAACCAATAAAAAGTAGGGCAACGCCTAGTACCGCAGCATAACGGCGAAAAACAGTTTTCATAAGCCCATCACCCATCCCACAAAAAAGGCCACAATAAATGAAAAGAGGAAAGCTGCACCATTGCGGAGCAAAGCTGTACGTTTCCCAAAATATTTCATTTCCAGAGGAAGGGTTACCACGCCCACCATCATCAGAGTCGAGACAAAAGCAGCTATCTGTACTGTCCCCGCCCCATTATGGAGGAGGGCAGCAGCGGCTGGAAAAGCAACGAATCCAGGAATGAGCGTGATCGAGCCGATAACGGCAGCGATAAATACACCAAAGACACCGGAGTTCTTGCCGATAACGAGCGAAACCATATCAGTGTCTAGAACTGCAAGCGCAATCGCGACCAGCAGTAGAACAATGCACAATTGCGGCAAGATTCCCTCAAAGGCTTTAAACGCTTTTCTAAGCGCAAGAGCAGTCTTTTCCCTATTTTTAAAAAACGACCCGGCCAGACAGAGACCGGCAACAGCATAGAGGACAAAGGTATCCATTTTCAATTTCCTTGTCTGAGACAAATAGGAGGCTTTTTTATTGAATTAGAGCGCAGAACGGTGCCAGCTTAAAAAGCTGTTCCATAAAAAGTTGCTCCGGAAGGATGCTCTGCAAGATATAGTTGGTCTTTTCAATGACAGGGTTTGGCGTTGATATTTACCCTGCTACAGGGAGTGCAGAATTCCCGGATCAAGAGAGCCAGAGCGGTTTGCCGTTTGGAGGTATCACTGTTGCGCACTGCCATGGCCAAGGCCTGTCGCGACCCTACCAGTACCACCAGTTTTTTGCCCCGCGTTAATCCGGTATAAATAAGATTTCGAAACAGCATGCGGAAATGTTGGCTCAGTACCGGAATGATAACCACGTCGAATTCCGAACCCTGGGATTTATGGACCGTGATCGCGTAGGCCAGGTCTAGCTCGGTGATCTGTTCTCGATTGTATTCCACCCGCCGCTGATCCGGGAGAAAGGCAACCTCGCAGGTGAGATTACCATTGTCGATGGCCGTAATCAGGCCTATGTCGCCGTTGAATACGTTCAATTCATAATTATTGCGGCGATGGATGACCCGATCACCGGTACGAAACAATCGCTCGCCAACGCTCAGTTCGGGTTTGTTTTCTCTCGGCGGATTAACACTCTGCTGCAGCATAATGTTGAGATTGGCCGCGCCCAGTGAGCCTCGAATCATCGGTGTTAATACCTGGATTTCGGCGCTCGTACCTAGATATTTTGGCACCCATTCCTGATAGAGTTTGCGCACCACATCAACGGCAGTCAGTCCGTAATACAGTGAAGACCAGGGGTGGGTCTTTTTTGCCAGAGCCAGAAGCTCACAGGCAGCAGAATCGGCGGTAGCTAGGGTGCCGAGGGTGACATGGCTGAATTGCTCCGGAATGTTGAAATCGTAAGCCGATGTTGCCCCCTCATCGGAAAGCTTCGGATCATAAAGCGTTTGCGCAAATAAT
>CAITZN010000017.1 GCA_903896915.1 uncultured bacterium | reverse complement strand
GCAGATTCTGACAGCCGTAATTTTCGATTGAGTTGACGAAAGAAAACCAGCAGAGCAATCATCAGTACCATCACCGCGATGATGACAATACCCTGCAAACGATACTCGGCAATCAGTTGAGTAAGAGTTACTCTCCCGTAATTTTTGTGAATACTCACCTTGAGTTCTTTCAAGCATGCGTCAACCGGTTCATAATCAAGAGGAACCGTCCAGCCCGCAGATTGTGCAGCCTGGGCTGCTGTGTTTTGTGCCGGCATACTGAGAAGGGCCACCGCCACTTTTTCGGCCAAAGCATCCGGAGTATGCTTAAGTTTTGCCAAAGGCCACTCCGGATAGAGACGAGTACTCAAGAAATATGGAAAATCTTTGCGCTCCTGTTTATTGATAATTTTGAAGGTGTTGTGCGCAATTTTGCCTTGAGCAATCATTTGCTCCAGAATAGGTGTTGCCACTGTACCAGCATCAACCATCCCATCTCTGACGGCATAAACAACGTTATCATGTGTCCCGCCAAAGAGCATTTTTGCAAAATCTTTTTCATGATCGATGCCTTGAGCTTTTAATTCACGCCAAGCCGTTATCCACCCACCAAATGAGGTCGGATCGACGGCTATAAATGACTTATTTTTCAGGTCTCTGATAGTGACGATATCGCTACGATCTGCTTTGCAAAAGATGACCCCGCCGAAAAGTGTCGTATAACCATCAGGGGTGACTCGTTTGAGCGTGAGCATTCTGTTGACCCCGTGGATATTTTGCAGCTCAACATAAATTGATGAATTTCCTAATATAAAATCTATGGTCCCGTTTTTTACGGCTGGCTCGATTTCTTCAAAGTTGAGAGGAATAATCTTAAAAGAGGTTCCGGGGATGTGAGCGTCAAGATACAGCGCGGTTGGTGACCATTCTTTCAGGCACTCTTCAGGGCCTCTTCTGGCAACAACACCGATAGTAACAGTTTGCATTGCAGGCTGAGCACCTACATCGCAACTGGTCGCCAAACCGACAAGGACAGCAAGGATAACGAAAAAACATCTAATATTATTCAATTTTCTCACCCATAGCCCTCTCTGGATAGATGGAGGTCGCTAGCTGAAACGAATAGTCCTTAAGATCATTTTGCGAAAGTTCGCAGTCCTTGAGAGTGATTTCAAGAATGCCCCCACCCTGCTCCATAGCGTGAAAAATATTAGTGCAGAGATTCGGCCAGGGGAGGTAAGTGTGCCTATTAAAGTTACCACTGCAATAACAATCCTTTACGTTTAAACATTCTGGATTCTTGCATCATATCACATCAAAATTGGAAAACCGAATTTTTTCAAACTTTCTGTTGACCTGCCCCCTTTGAATGTGCCGGGTTTCGAGTTAGTCCGTCAGGAAGTTGTTGTGGCATACATGGCTATTAAATTCCATGGATCGTATTGCTTGTGGCGCTGATGAAGGATAAGCTCACCTTAACCTTTCACCACCGACCCGTAATATGTTAAAATCAACTATTAATGGAGGATGGTTACAGAAGCGCGGTGCTGAGCATTTCCTTGCACACAGATCAAGGCGGAAGCAGCTCTGGCCGCTTCATTGCAAGGAGATCCGCAAGAAGTATCTGCAAAATTGTCGGTTCAATCAAATCAATAGTGCTTTTAATTTGTGTTCAGGTACAAATTCCCACATAATATTCTTTAGCAACTGAGCACAACGACCTCTCTTCAAGAGGAATTTCTTTCCGCAGAAACCCACCTTAAGCTTTAAGGTTTATCATTCCAAATAATTGTTATTGCATTATTTTACCACGCGCCCCTGGCACAACATTTTTTTCACAGACCTTCGATAAACCAATTATAACGATCAGTAACCAGTGAGTTAATTTTTATGAAACAAAAATTGACGCTGTTAATAATCATGCTCCTCCTGGCAACACCTGTTGTCGCCCAAACGCCACATCCCCAAGACCCACTGATCGTTTCTATAAGCTACGATTTCGAGCCCTTCACTTTTTTGAATAATGAGGGCAAGCCTGCCGGCATGTTGGTGGACATTTGGCGGTTATGGTCAGAAAAAACCGGCCGACATATTGAATTTATCTCATCTGACTGGAAAACTTCTCTTGAGAACCTGAAAAATCAAAAAGCAGATATTCATTCAGGACTACTATTATCTCCTGAACGATTTGAGTGGATGAGTGGTTCTCAACCTTTTTATGAAGTCGGAGCCAGTCTGTTTTACCCATCAAAACCAAAAAATATCTCCGACATCAATGATCTTTCAGGGCAACCTGTTGCCGTACTTAAGGGAGGAGGCCAGGAACAGTATCTAAAAATAAACTACCCAGGTATCCAACGTTTGACCTGTGATACCAGAGAAGAACTTGTAAAGGTTACTCGGAACGGAACAGCCAAAGGTTTTATTGCCATTTCGCAAGTCGGCGCATCTGTTATTGACCGGATGGGGGTATCTGGCGAATTTGACACGCAAAACAAGATCCTGTACGTCGAAAAAATGCGGGCCGGCGTGCTTAAGGAAAACTCGAAACTTCTTGCCCTTGTCAATGAAGGTTTTAACGCCATCTCAAACAGAGCGTTGTCTGACATTGAAGCCCGATGGATACCAGATCCGACAAAACGCTATTTCAAGGCCACCGGTATTGTTCAACTGAATCCCGAAGAAGAGGCTTGGCAGAAAAACCATAAAACTATCAGGGTGGGAATGGCCCCCGTTATTCCTCCCCTGAAATTCTCTGAAGGCGGCGTCATAAAAGGAATTGAGCCCGATTACCTGAACCTGTTAGCTGAATATACGGGTCTGCAATTTGAGTACGTTATCTGTGATTTCCAGGAGATGGATGCAAAGGTGAAATCCGGCGAACTGGATATGTTTATCTCTTTTAACATACCGGAACGTCTCGCATACATGACCTTTACAGAGCCCTTGATGGATTTCAAGCTGGTCATCATCAGCCGGTCGGATGCTCCTTTTACGAGTGGCATCGGTGCCCTGAAAGGCAGGAAAATTGCCACTGTAAAAGGAGTGAAACTTTACGAAAAACTCCTCAGTTCCTACCCTGGGATTGAAGTAGTTCAGGTAAACGATAGCGATGCAATGTTCGAGGCTGTGGCCAATTCTAAAGCCGATGCTTTGATTTCAAGGACATATACCGCCGGTTATGTGATGCATAACTATCCGAATCTTAAAATAACCGGAGTGGCCGATCTGCCACCTGAACCGTATCTGTATGCCATTCGGAAAGATTATCCCGAACTGGTCACTATCCTGAACAAAGCTATCGCAGCTATTACTAGTGATAAACGTGATGCAATTACCCAGAAATGGTCCAGCATACAAATCGAATACCGCCCGAACTGGTCTGAGGCCCTTAAATGGGCATTGATAATCGGCAGTGCTTTCACCTTCCTGCTGGGGTCAGCATTATTTTGGAATAGACGACTTCGGCGAGAAATCGATATTCGTATCGCGACGGAAAAGGCTTTGCGCGATAGCGAGCAACGGAGGCGTCTGGCGCTGGAGGCGGCCAATGCAGGCACATGGGAGTGGGACCTGCAGACCAACGCAAACATCTGGTCTGATGAATTGTGGCCGTTGTATGACATGGACCCCCACAGTTGTGAACCCTCGTATGCGCAATGGCTAAAGACGGTGCACCCCGATAATTTGGCGGTAGTCGAACAGGCCTTCCAGAAAGCGGCGCGAGAAGGTTTACCCCTGAACATCGAGTGGCGGGTACAGCGGCGCGATGGAAGCGAACGGTGGTTGATGTCACAAGGAGTGCCTTTTAAGGATGGACAGGGCAGTATCAGACGCTACCTGGGAACCGTTCTGGATATCACCGAGCGCAAACGCGCTGAAGAAGAACGGCTCAAGAGTGAAAGTCACTTTCGAGCTTTAGTGCAAACTATCCCCGATCTCATCTGGTTAAAAGACCGAGATGGTACCTATCTCTCATGCAATCCAATGTTTGAACGCTTTTACGGAGCCAGACAAGAATATATTGTGGGGAAAAACGATTATGACTTTGTAGATCGAGAACTTGCAGATTCTTTCAGAGAGCATGACCGCAAGGCCATGGAAGCTGGGAAACCAACTCTCAATGAAGAATGGATTACCTTTGCCGACAATGGTCAACGTGTCCAGCTAGAGACGATAAAAACTCCTGTGTTCGATCCCTCTGGAGCAATCATCGGTGTATTAGGGATTGGCCATGACATTACCGAGCGTAAACGGGTGGAGAATGCTCTTCGTGAGAGCGAAACACGTTTGCAACTTGTGCTTGATGGCAGCCAATTAGGCTTTTGGGACTGGAATATTGCGACAGGTGAAGTAGTCCGAAATGCTCGTTGGGCAGAAATGCTCGGCTACACGATGGAAGAGGTTGAATTGTCGGTTAAGCAATGGACCGATCTTCATCATCCCGATGATCGAGATCCTGCGTGGCAGTCTATCAATGACCACTTGGAAGGTCGCACACCAGTTCATCAAATTGAATACCGCATGCTCACCAAGGATGGGCAGTACAAATGGATACTTGATCAGGCGAAAATTGTCAGCTGGGACGCACAGGGAAAACCGTTACGGATGTGTGGCACCCATACAGACATCACCGAACGTAAGTTGGCCGAACAAGAACATGAAAAACTGCAGAACCAGTTAACTCAGGCCCAAAAAATGGAATCTGTAGGGCGGCTGGCTGGCGGCGTGGCCCATGACTTCAACAATATGCTCAGCGTCATACTCGGTTATGCAGAGCTAGCCATGGATCAGGTCGATCCGTCGAGTTCACTATATCAGGAGCTCCGAGAAATTTATAGTGCTGGCAAACGTTCAGCTGATATTACCAGGCAACTGCTGGCCTTTGCCCGCAAGCAGACTATCGCCCCCAGAATCCTTGACCTGAACGAGACAGTGGAAGGCATGCTCAAAATGTTGCGACGCCTTATCGGTGAAGACATTGCGCTAGCGTGGTTGCCAGGTTCGGGGCTCGCGCAAGCCAAGATGGACCCGTCGCAACTCGATCAGCTCTTGGCCAATCTCTGCGTTAATGCCCGTGATGCCATCGCAGGGGTGGGCAAGGTCACCGTTGAAACAGGTATGGTAACCTTTGATGAAGGGTATTGCAAAGACCACGCAGGCTTTACACCAGGCGATTTCATCCTCCTGTCTGTCAGTGATGACGGCTGCGGTATGGACAAAGAAGTTTTACAAAATATTTTTGAACCCTTTTTCACCACCAAGGAAGTCGGCCGAGGGACCGGACTGGGGCTGGCAACGGTCTATGGTATCGTCAAACAGAACAATGGATTTGTTAACGTTTACAGCGAGCCAGGTCACGGAACAACATTCAATATTTACCTACCTGTTCACCAGAGCCATCCAGGAGAGATTCAGGCGGAAATCATCACGGATATTCCCTCAGGCGGCACAGAGACCATCTTAATCGTTGAAGATGATGCTTCAGTGCTGAACCTGGGCAAAACCATGCTCGAAAGATTAGGGTATACTGTGTTGACGGCGAATACACCTGCGGACGCAATACGATTGGCAAAGGCAAATGCCGGTAAAATTCATTTGGTGATTACTGACGTCGTCATGCCTGAAATGAACGGACGTGATGTGGCCGATCAGTTACGCACTCTCTCTCCAGATATTAAGATACTGTTCATGTCCGGCTATACAGCTGATGTTATTGCGCCTCAAGGAATACTGGATGAAGGTGTATGCTTTATTCATAAACCTTTCTCCATCAAGGATCTCGCCGTTAAGGTGCGTGAAGCATTGGAACAGGAATAGAAACTGCTGGTTAGTGAGGTTGAACTGCCCCTCTCCGAACAAACAATCTCATTCTCAATCCACTCGGTTGTCCGGCCACGGACTATTTAAACCGGAGAAGATCAGGTTAAGATCGGAGCAACGCCAGGTTATCGTTATTACGTCATCCATTCAATAATAAAGAGGAAATCGAGATGAGTGTTATCAAGTGGCGAGAGAGTTACAATACGGGAATTGAACAATTTGACATGGAGCATCATAAGATCGTTGAGTTGATCGATGCTATGTTTGCTGCGATTCGGGATAAAAGTAGCAAGAAAGTTGTAGAAACGGTGTGTAACGACGTCCTTTCCTATGCGGCATACCACTTTGCCAACGAAGAACAGGCGATGAAAGCGGTGAATTATCCTGAGCTTGACGAGCACACTGCTGAACACACACGCTTGAAATCAGAGGCGGAAAAAATCCATAATACTATTACAAACAACTTCCCCGAAGGTACCGTCGAGCTCTATCGATTTCTTCGTGAATGGCTTGTTGATCACATTCAAGAATGCGACAAAAAATATACCCCATACCTCAATAAATGGGGAGAATCCTGATATTTTATCATTACCCATCAAACGACCCTTGCTTCAATTAAGGGCAGTATGTTTGTGCTATTGCACCCTTCTTTGCCGTTTCGTGGTGTCGGTCAAAATCCGTAGAGCCTGAGCCCGAGCTGCAAAACCAGCCAGGCATACAGGCCTGCAACAACGTCGTCGAGCATGATCCCCCAGCCCCCGCAGAGATGCCGGTCAATCCAGTTGGCCGGGAAGGGCTTAAATATATCAAAGAAACGAAACAAGAGAAAGCTCAAGAGAATGGGCACCGGATGGAGCGGCACGGCGGTGAGCGCGAGCAACTGGCCGACGATTTCGTCGATGACCACCGGACGGGGATCGACGCGATCAAGAATTTTTTCTGCTGCCCCGCCGCTGACAATACCGACAAAGAAAAGAACCGTGACAAGGGCAAGAAAAGGCAGCAGATCCATGCGGCTGATGCACAACCAGATGAGCACACCAACTGCTGAGCCCCAGGTTCCAGGGGCCTTGGGAAGATACCCGCTGTACGCCCCGGTGGCGATGAACATCAAAATTCGATCCACGGGGTCTGCTCAGGGAAGGGGTGGCGAAAGACGGTTGATTACGGCATAAACGGCCTGGAGCGGTACCTGATGGGCCTCGGCCACTGCCCTGCAGGCCTCGTATTCCGGTGTGACTACGACTCCAGAAGGGGTGATGATCTTCTTGGCCG
>CAITZN010000016.1 GCA_903896915.1 uncultured bacterium | reverse complement strand
GTCGGCTCAACCAGGGTGGTGCCGGGCTGGATGAGCCCTGCCTGTTCGGCGTCGTTAACCATGGCCACGGCCAACCGGTCCTTAACGCAGCCAAGCGGATTCATAGACTCGATCTTGGCGAAAAGATGCCCTCCTGTTGCAACTCCGAAGCGCTGCAGATGGACCAGCGGCGTCCTGCCGACCGCATCGGTGAGATCTGCATAAATGGTTGTGTTCATTTTTTGCCTCCCTGCTCTTTGCCGATATATACCAGTTTCGGCTGTTCCAACATAACCCGGGTGTCCGGGCCGACCGATTCGGTCAGCCAGACGTTGCCGCCGATGATTGAGCGGGCCCCAACCACGGTTTTACCGCCGAGGATGGTGGCATTGGAATAAATGATGACATCGTCTTCAATGGTGGGATGCCGTTTAACGTGGCGCAACCGTTCGCCGGCGTCCCGGGGCAGGGACAGTGCCCCTAGGGTGACGCCCTGGTAGAGCCTGACCCTGTTGCCGATGGTGGTGGTGGCGCCGACCACCACGCCGGCCCCGTGGTCGATAAAGAAATGGGAACCGATGGTGGCCTCGGGGTTGATGTCGATGGCCGTGCGGTGATAGGCATGCTCGCTCATGATCCGTGGAACCAGTGGTACTCCCAGTTGGTGGAGCCGGTGGGCCAGGCGATAAACCATGGTGGCGAACAAGCCGGGATAGCTGAAGATGACCTCGTCGGAATTATGAGCGGCCGGATCTCCGGTGAGGGTGGCTTCGATGTCTGATTCCAGCAGGTTACGTATGTCCGGCAGGCTGTCGATCAAGGCGGCAGCGGTTTCATAGCTGCGCTCACCGCATTGGGTACACAGCTGGTCATGGCGGAAGCAGTCGTGGCGGATGGCGGAGCTGATCTGGGCGGCCAGGTTTTCGTAGAGCAGGCTGATCTGCTGGCCCAGATGGTATTCCAGGTTTTCGGGGCGGAGAATGACGGCTGAGAAAAAACCGGGGAAAAGGATGCGCTGCAGCTGTTCGATCAGGTCAATCACCTCGCTCTTCGAGGGGATGGGTACCGGTTCGATATGGCTGGCCCAGCGGCCACTCTTGAATTCTTTGCTCAAGCGCGCAATCGCCTCAGGTATCGGATTGCGTACGGTATTTGCCGAGGCCGCCTCGCTGCTGCAGGAGCCGGCCAGTACTTCTTTCTGTCCCATAACGAGTTCTTCCTGAAAATAAGGGTTCACTGCATACGCTCCAGCATCATGATGCCGTAGGTTGCCCGAAGGTTCCGCAAGTATTTGACAATATTTCCTTTGTAGTCGTGATGATGGGTGTTAATCGCCACTTCTTTGACCGTGCGGACCCCCAAAATGCGCAGGAATTTCTTGAAATCCTTGATGGAAATAACGCGAATGTTGGGGGTGTTGTACCACTCGTAGGGCAGCTGGTCGGTGATCGGGGCCATACCGGTACACAGGATCTGCAGCCGGGCGGACCAATGGGCGAAGTTGGGAAAGCTGACGATCACCCGTTTGCCGATCCACAAGAGATCGATGAGCAGTTCCTTGGGGTCTCGGATCTGCTGCAGGGTCTGGCTGAGCACGACTACATCGAAGCGTCCTTCGGGGTAATCGCAGACTTCCTTGCGGAAATCGCCCTGCAGGACGGTCAGGCCGCGCTCGATGCAGCGGGCGACCTTTTCCTCGGAAAATTCGATGCCGGTACCGTTGACCTGTTTGTGTTTCTTGAGATATTCCAGCAGATCACCGTTGCCGCAGCCCAGATCGAGCACACGCGCCCCGGGTTCGATCCAGGAGGCGATGACTTGGAGGTCAAAGCGCATGGTCCCCAGTTCCTGGTTATAGACAGTGCTCATGGTAGACCCGATCAAGAAAACCGCTGATTAAACCGTCCAATCGCTTGTTCGGTATGAGGAAGGCGTCGTGCCCGCATTGGGCTTCGATCTCGCAGAAGCTGACGTCGCTGCCGTTTTTTTTCAGGGCGGAGACTATCCCTCGGGACTGATAGGTGGGGTAGAGCCAGTCCGAGGTGAAGGAGATTACCAGAAACGAAACTTCAGCCAGGGCCTCGTTGATCAGCAGGTTGTGGCCGCCGCGTTCGAGATCGAAGTAATCGGCGGCCTTGGTGATAAAGAGCAGGGCATTGGCGTCAAAGCGGGTGACGAATTTCTGGCCCTGATGATGGAGGTAGCTTTCCACCTGGAAGTCGCCGGTAAAGTCGAAGGACAGGGCGCTGCGGTGTAGCCGTCGGCCGAATTTTTCCCGCATCGCCTCGTCGGAGAGGTAGGTGACATGCCCGATCATCCGCGCTACGGCTAGCCCGTGTGTCGGACCTTGGCCGTCGTAATAATCACCGTTGTTCCAGTCTGGGTCGGCCATGATCGCCTGGCGGGCGACCTCGTTGAAAGCGATGGCCTGGGCCGAGTGGCGGGTGGTGGTGGCTAGGGGAATGGCCGAGATCACCATCTCCGGATAGTCGGCGCACCAGCGCAGTACCTGCATGCCTCCCACTGAACCGCCGATCAGCGACATCAGCTTGGTGATACCCAGGTGTTCGATCAGGTGTTTCTGAGCATGGACCATGTCCTTGATGGTCACCATAGGAAAAGCAAGTCCGTAGGGCTTACCGGTCTCCGGATTGATTGATGAGGGACCGGTGGAACCGGCGCAGCCACCGAGGATGTTGGAGCAGATCACGAAATAGCGGTTGGTGTCGATCGGTTTGCCCGGTCCGACCATGTTGTCCCACCAGCCGGGGCGTTCGTCGCCCTCGTGCAGGTATCCCGCCACATGGGAGTCGCCGGAAAAGGCGTGGAGGATGAGAATAGCGTTGGTCCGGTCGGCGTTGAGTTCGCCTAGCGTTTCGTAGGCCAGGGTGATCGGCCCCAGGCGGGAGCCGCAGTCCAGCACCATCTCATCCGGGGCCTGAGCAAAGGTGAAATATCGTTTCTCAACGAGCAGGGGCTTGAGGGCAACTTCGTTAATGCTGGTCATCGCTGTCCGACTCCTTGTGCCGCTGGATCGGTGGTGTCTCAACTCCTACAGCGTGGGAGTCGGCAATGTACGGTACAGAGTGTTTCATGGTTGGAGTTATAAGCACAGGCTGGGGACAGCGCCATAAGAAATTTCGTCAGGTTGGACAAACCTTGCTGGAATAAGAGGGGAGAGTGAGCTGTCTTTTTTGTTTGTGTGGAAATAGGGCAATGCCTAGGATTTATCACCAGTTCTCATAATTAATACCGAACTGATCGGCGATATCCAATAATTCTCTTAAATGGACTCGTTGTACGGAAGCAACAAGGCCCTCAATAGATGAAGCTAAAGCACGTGTTGCCAAATCAAATTGGATACCGAAGCAGTGCTGCGTGCCCTTGTTATCTCGTAGTTTTGTAATATGTTTTATGTTTGCGTCAATGCGGACAGGTTCTTGTTCCGCTATCTGTAAATTGAGGGAAAGTTGTTCCGTAACCTTCAAATCGGTATGTTTCCCCATCGGATCAATGAGAACCATCCCATGCGCACTGATATCTAAGGGGAATGTGGTAAATTGTTTATTTCTCCCCTTCATCTCAATTGCAACAGTAAACGGCATGGTCTTTGGAATCTTAGCCCGGAACTCCCGCGCATTGGGGACTTTCATGGCAATAGCGGGAAAGGTTAACTGCAGCACGGGAAT
>CAITZN010000015.1 GCA_903896915.1 uncultured bacterium | reverse complement strand
CTAATCGGGTAGGAAGCGGCTCACGCCGCTGTCCCCCCACACCACCGGGCATACTTACGTACCACGGCGGTTTCTACAACTACCGAGACATTCGAACTTGTAACGATTGTAAACCAAGTTTGGTAAACCATTGCAGGTCCATTGCGGTATTAACCGCTTTCTTTTGAGACATATTCCACCAACCCTGAGAGAACATCACAACATTCCAGCATGTACTAACTGGAATATCGAAGCTGCGAAGGAATTTAAAAATGGTGTACTTTCTGCTGCACTGTTTCAGACGATAACATCTTAACTTGCGCCGAATCCAACCATCCAGATCTCTGAACGTGCCAAGCCAACTGTTAGCCAGATGAAAGTAATTGGCCCATCCGATGATAACTGCATTGAGTTCTTTCACGATTTGGTTAATTGTAACGCCTCTGTTCCTTCTGGTTATCTCTTTGACCTTGGCTTTAAAATGGTCAATCGACTTGTCTGCCACACGTATCTTTCCACCTGACAAAATGGTATATCCTAAAAATTTAACATCAGAACAATGTCTGACGCCACTCTTTTCACGGTTTACCTTTAATTTAAGCTTCCGCTCGATAAAGTCGGTTAACGAATCGAGTACTCGTTCTCCTGCTTTCCTGCTACTGACAAAAAACATTACTGTCATCGGCATATCGACAGAAACTGTGCCCTCTTCTTTCAAGCTCCTTGTCCAATTCATCCAGCACGATATTGGACAGTAGCGGAGAAAGGGGACTCCCTTGTGGTGTACCTGCGGTGCGCTGCTCAATTAGACCTCCTGTCATGATGCCCGTTTGAAGATAACCATTGATAAGACGTAATAACCGTTTGTCGCCGATACCTTTTCGTAGTCGATGCATTAAGCGATCGTGATTGATCGTGTCGAAGAAATTCTCCAGATCAATATCAACAACCCACTCTTTGCCTTCTGCCACAAAAGTAGATGCTTGCAAAATCGCTTGCTGTGCATTACGTCCAGATCGAAAACCAAAACTGCATTCGCTAAAATGAGGCTCATAATAACGGTTCAGCTCCTGGTGGATCGCCTGTTGTATCAGGCGGTCCTTGACGGTGGGGATGCCTAATGTTCTTATCCCTCCGTTCGGCTTGGGGATTTCAACCTTTCGTACTGCATTGACCTGATAAGTTTCATTCAGGATCGATTCTTGCAGTTCATTCAGGTGCTGTCCCAACCATTGTCGAAGTTCAGAAACATCCATGCCATCAACTCCTCCGCTCCCATTGTTCGAGCTTACCTGTTGGTACGCTCTGTTCAGGTTGCCATAGTCTACAATCTTTGTTAAAATGTTCTCAGTTAAAATACGCTGTTGATCCAATCGTGAAGATAATTCAGCCCCTGTTTCGTGAATAATGATGGTGCCGCCATCACCATTCGCGACAGGTTCGCCTCTCAACGTGAACAGTTTTAACTGTTTGCTGATTGAGTTTTTCTGCTGCGATTCCTCTTTACACATTCTTGCTGCGTATTTTATCGTTTATAGATTCAGGCCTTCCCGTTGTGCTAAACGGTACTATGCCTTCTGCTGACTTCTTTACGGTTTCGTATCCCGGTTACCCGTTCAATTATCCCTTCAAAGGGAACCCGTAAAGATCTCCCGGGGTAAGTTGTTAATCTTTCTGTTTAACAAGCCGGATTTACTCCTATCCCTTCCGAATGACTATGGGCTTCTTGATTCATGGCTCAATTACCCAGGAAGACAAGCCTTATATCCGGTTTCTGTACGTCTTGTCAAACTTTTGTCTACTGCTGCCTTCAGATTCACAGTCACCCGTGACACCCTTGCTTTCGACTATGGGATTCCGGTCATTACGGCTCCCTTAGGACTTGCACCTTTTAGACTAACTACATGCCCGGCACACCAAAGATTTAGCAACTACGTTGCTGGAAGAAATGCTGCGTAGCAGTAAAATCTTTGTAGTAAAAATAGGAAAACAAAATGTAGCCACGTAGTGGCGATATAATTGTAAAGACTTCATATTATATACATTGCAGAATTTAATTTCAACCGGACATCAATGATTTTATCTCTTGACGCACGTTAT
>CAITZN010000014.1 GCA_903896915.1 uncultured bacterium | reverse complement strand
GAATTTAATTACATTCACAAGAAACAGACCGGCGGTTCAGGTCAGTTCGGGCGTGTCGGCGGTTTTCTTGAACCCCTGGAAGAGGGGGAATATGAATTTGTCGATGATATCGTCGGCGGAGTAATTCCCAGAGAGTATATCAGTTCCTGTGACAAAGGCTTTCAGAAATCGATGGTCAAGGGTACCCTCACAGGCGCGCCGATTACTGGTGTTCGGGTTACCATTAACGACGGTAGTTTCCATGCTGTCGATTCATCGGACATCGCCTTTCAGCTCGCATCCATAGGCGGCTTCAAGCAGGGATATAGTAAAGCTGGCCCTGTCATTATGGAGCCGATTATGAAAGTGGCGGTGGAAGGACCTTCTGAATTTCAAGGTGGAGTCATGGGTAGCCTCAACCAACGTCGGGGGGTGATTGTCGGCACCTTTGAGGAAGGGAGTTACACTGTTGTCGAGGCCGAAATGCCGCTTGCGGAGATGTTCGGGTATTCAACAACCCTTCGTTCTCTGACTCAAGGCAAGGCCGAATTCACTATGGAATTTGCGACTTACAAACAGGTTCCGAAAAGCGTGGCTGAAGAATTGATTAAGGCCTTTGAAGCGCAGAAAAAGGAAGCGTAGGCCTGTCGGCTGTCACATAGAGTGGATTGAATGAGAGAATTAATCGATACGGGGTGGAATTATGGGATATGAACCACTGGTACAGCAGAATCCGCTGAGGGTTCTGAATATAGGTAAAGAAAACAATCAGATGGGTTTGGTGATGGCCCGTGCTGGTCTCGGCAAGACAGCGTTGCTGGTGCAGATCGCCTTGGACGCGATTCTTCGGGGCAAAAGAGTCATTCATGTTAGCATCGGCGAATCCATTGAAAAAACGAAGACTTGGTATGGTGACATTTTACAGGGGATTCTCCAAGAGCACAGCGTCACCAAGCCGCACGAACTTATCGATATGGTGGCTCGCCACAGAATGATAATGACCTTCAAGGTCGCGGCTTTTACCAGGTCAAGATTGGAAGAGCGGCTCAACGATCTTGTTCTTCAGGATATTTTTCGACCGAATTGCTTGATCGTAGATGGTTTCGATTTTGATTCTACCGATCGAGCGGCCTTGGAAGATATTAAAGAACTGATGGAAAGTATGAATATGCAGGCTTGGTTTTCAGCCATCTGCCATCGCGGTGACACCCGGGTTTCTCCTGCCGGAGTGCCCGCGCCTTGCCATGAGATTGATGATCTTTTCGACACGATTATTCTCTTGAAACCGGAACAAGATGCTACCATTCAGCTCGATATCATCCGTAATTACGGTGAACAGGTGAAAGGCGGCAAGGGCTTGCGCCTTGACCCTACTACCATGATGGTCAAGGAAATGTAATATCTTCTAGGTTTGGGGTTAGCGGTTAACTACCTACCGCTAACCCCTTTCTTCCTGAGATTATCCGTATGCGATTCCGGCCCTGTATCGATTTACATGACGGCCAAGTAAAACAGATAGTCGGCTCCACCCTCCGGGACGCCAGTTCCGACCTGCACATTAATTTTTCTTCAACACTTCCCCCTGCTCATTATGCCGCAATGTACCGGCAGGACAACTTGACGGGCGGTCATATTATTATGCTTGGGGCTGGCAACGAAACTGCCGCCATTGATGCGCTGTCCACCTGGCCACAAGGCATGCAGCTGGGTGGCGGCATCACCAGTGCTAATGCTGCATTATGGCTCGAACGCGGAGCCTCCCACCTTATTGTTACTTCCCATGTTTTTCACGATGGATTAATTGATTGGGACCGGTTGCGTGACCTAAACCGTCTGGTTGGTAAAAATCGTCTGGTGCTCGATCTCAGTTGCCGTTGGCGAGATGACGGCTATTACGTGGTCACCGATCGCTGGCAAAAATTTACCAAACTGCGGATTAGCGCGACAGTGCTTGATCAACTTTCGTCTTATTGTGCTGAGTTCCTTGTTCACGCAGTTGATGTTGAAGGCAAATGCATGGGAATT
>CAITZN010000013.1 GCA_903896915.1 uncultured bacterium | reverse complement strand
CCCCTGGATATCGAAGGCCTGGTTGACATGCTGCCCGGCCTGGCCGGCGAAGTCGACAGTTATGCAGTCTGCGGTGCCATGTCGATCAAGAATCCCACCCACGAACTGGTTGCCCGCGAGGCGATTGCCCTGATCGATCCCAAGCCGGTGTTTTGTTCGCACCAGGTTTCCAGCCATCCCGGCATGCTGGAGCGGTCGGCTACAGCCTGTCTGCATGCCAAGCTTATGCCGCTCATGACCGATTTTCTCGCCTCGATCCAGCGTTCCATGCTGTCCGTTGGGCTCAACTGCCCGGTCACCATTATCTGCGGCAACGGCAAAGGTGCACCTCTGGACCAGATCGCTGATCAGGCAGCCATCACCATGGCCAGTGGGCCGGCAGCAACCGCCCGGTTCGGCGCAGCCGGGTGTCAGGCCTCCGCGTTGGTGGTTGATGTCGGCGGCACAACCACTGACGTCTGTTTGATCAAAGATGGCGCCCCCCTGCTCAATCGCGAGGGCTGCACCATCGGGGAATGGCAAACCCATGTCGAAGCGATTGACATGTATACCTCAGGTGCGGGTGGCGACAGCCATGTGGTCTGCCATCAGGACGGTCGGATCAGCCTGAAAAGCGCTCGCGTGCAACCGCTGGCCATGACACCGGATCTTCCTGATCCCTTGAACTGGCTGAACACCGGAATTGATTCCTATCTGGTCCTGCCGGTTGCGGGACTGGAGCGGGAATTGATCGAGGCCGACGACATTCTCCGCTTTCTTGACCAGCAGGGGCCGACCCCTCCGAGTAAACTTGCGCAACGGACCGGGATCAGCGGCATCACCTTGGAAAAACGGTTGGAGCGGCTGGCATTTTTACAGCAGATCGTTTTGGCCGGATTTACCCCGACCGATGCCCTGCATGGGTTGGGCATCCTCCAGATCGGTGACGCTAAGGCCAGTCGGGCTGGGGCTCTTGCTCTTGCCGGGCAAATGCATCTGCCGGTGGCAACGTTCTGCCAACGTGTGGTTGCCGAGACTGAGGCCGCCATTGAAACCATCATTCTCAGCTACCTCGGCCGGACCATCTGGCAGGGCGACCAAGCCGTTCCTTTTCTCAATCGCCGCGATAACGAATTCTTTTCCCTGCAGTTTTCACTGAAGCTGCCGATCATCGGCATCGGTGCCGCGGCCCGCTGTTTTTTGCCCGGTGTGGCCAAACGGCTGGGCACCTCCGTCTCCTTTCCCGAATATTGCGAGGTGGGTAATGCCATCGGCGCGGCGTTGATCGGTATGGATCGGTAATGATCCCGAATGCCGGGCAGGAGGACTCTTTCCGGGTTATGGTTATTGTATCTTTACTTCTCCAGTGCACTGGTTATTATTGATAATATATCTCATGTATTGTGGAGTGGAACATGGACCTTTTTCTGAGTCAATTTGACACCTACCTGCAGAGCTCCTTGCTCTTGTCGCTGGTGGTTGCTTATTTGGGCGGCGTTCTCGCCAGTCTGACCCCTTGCGTCTATCCGATGATTCCCATCACCGCCGGAGTGATCGGGCATGCCAATATTGGTGGTTCGAAGCTGCGGGGATTTTTTTTATCCCTGACCTATGTCATCGGCATGGCACTGACCTATGCAGCCCTCGGCATTTTCGCCGCTTCAACCGGGCGTTTTTTCGGTACGGTGAACTCCAGTCCCTGGACCTTTCTTCTCGTGGGGAATATGATCCTGTTGTTTGCTTTGGGTATGCTTGATGTGTTTCATCTGCCCACGATCACGGGGCGATTTGCCAATAAGCAGATGGGGATTGCCGGTATTTTTATGGCCGGGGTCGCGGCAGCTCTGGTTGCCGGACCGTGCACGACACCGGTGTTGGGGACGCTTTTGGCCTACACCGCCTCTTCAAAAAGCCTTGTGATGGGCGGTCTTTTGCTCTTCGTTTTTTCTCTGGGGATGGGTGCCTTGTTACTGGGGGTGGGGACCTTTTCCAGTTTTCTCGCCACCATGCCCAAGTCTGGGGCTTGGATGGTCAACATTAAAAAAACGATGGGTGTGCTGATGTTGTTTCTGGCCGAGTATTTTTTTATCAAGGCCGGAGCGCTTTTTTTCTGAAAGGGTTGGGTTCGACGCTTTCGTCTCCGATTGAGGAGTATTGCATAGATAATGGTTATGAGAAAAAATCATCTAAAAACACTACTGGTTCTCGTCTGGTTCCTCCTTCTGCCCTGCTCGTTGCTGGCCGCGCAAGATGAGCAGCGTCTCATCCCCTTCAAGGGGCATGATCTTAACGGACAGCCGTTTGATCTGCAGCAGAGTATAGGCAGCAAACCGGTCATGCTTATCTTCTGGGCTTCCTGGTGTCCGTCCTGCAAAACAGAGGTGCCGAAGATTAATCAGTTGGCAGCAAAGTTCAAAGGCAGAGGGATGGAGTTCATTGCGGTAAACGTCGGTTTCAACGATTCGGTCGAGCGTGCCCAGGCCTTTGTAAAGAAGACCGGCATGT
>CAITZN010000012.1 GCA_903896915.1 uncultured bacterium | reverse complement strand
CCAAGCCGAGCATCATGGCTTTGGAGCCTTTGTTGACGGATGGGCCTGTGTAATCCAGGGTATCCTGAGAGACATTGGCAAAAACAAAGAGATCCCTATCCCATTGAATACGTTCAAGGATATGCTGCCAGAGCCGGGGGAAATGGGAGACATCAATGCTGCCATCGGTAATCAGGAGAAATTTTGTGAGAGAAAGCTGACCTTCACCAAGGATGCGAAGACCGGCAGCAAAGGCTTCCCTAGGATAGCGATCAGTAACCCGTGCCGCCGCCAGGCAATGGAAACCGGTTTCGCCAAAGGTTTTCAGTTGGATGACGCCTTTCATCACCAATGGAAAGAGCGGGGAGAGGAGATCTTGGAGAAAATCGCCGATGAAATAGTCTTCCTGTCGGGGCCGCCCGACTACGGTCGCCGGATAGATGGCATCCTTGCGATGATAGAGATGCGTTGTCTGGAAAACCGGGTAGTCATGCTGCAGCGAGTTGTAGCCGTAATGATCGCCAAAAGGGCCTTCGGGTCGTCTGATGTGAGGAGGCACTATACCTTTAATGGCGAACTCAGCCTCCGCGACCAGTTGATGGCCTCCTGTGGGGTCGTCGACCATCTGCAGTTTCTTTCCTTGCAGCAGCGAAGCGAGAATTAGCTCCGGAATATTTTCGGGAAGCGGGGCGATAGCCGCCAGCATCAGAGCGGGCGGGCCGCCGATGTAAAGCGTTAAGGGCAGCGGTTGGTTCTTTTGTTCGGCAGCAAAATAGTGAAAACCACCACCTTTGTGAATCTGCCAATGGATGCCGGTGGTAGTGTCGTCATGACGCTGAATGCGGTACATACCGAGATTATGACCTAGGCCATCAGGGTGCTCGGTGTAGACAAGCGGGAGGGTGACAAAGGCACCTCCGTCTGAATGCCAGGAGGTAAGCATTGGCAGTTCGTTGAGTCGGGCCGGGTGTTGGCAGTGGTCAAGAATAGGGCCTCTTCTTTCCCGTTTGAGACCGACTCGGAGCCCCTGCTTCAAGAGGGAGCGGGCTTGCCACAGCGAAGAAAGTGATGGTGGCATCGAGTTTTCTACCAAGTCAACGAGGCCGCGGACAAAGTCAAGCGGACGGCGGCCAAAGGCTAATTCCAAGCGGTGGTTGGAGCCGAAAAGATTGGTCACTACAGGAAATGAAGAACCCTTGACTTTGGTAAACAGGAGCGCTGGACCACCTTGAGCGATAACCCTTCGATGTATCTCGGCTATTTCAAGATAGGGGTCCACCGGGGTGTCGATGGTGAGCAGTTGATCGTTTTTACGCAACAACTCAAGGAAAGCTCGCAAATTGACAAGTGAATGCATGGATGGTAGCAGCCGGAAAGGGGTTACGGCAGTTGCCGTTGTCGCTCAGTCATGGTGATGTTCTTCACCGAGAAAGAGGGTGTGGTATTCATCGCCGCTCAGGTGGTTTTTCATGATACCGGTCAAAAGATCGACGACTTGCAGAATCTCTTGCTCCGTCATGCGGGGGACGAGCGCACTGGTAAGGCGATCAGCGCTGAAGGACTGTAAAAAGGTGACAAGAGACTGCTCATCCGTGACACGATTGATTCCAAAGTACATGTTACTCCTGATTGCAAGGCGGTTATCCTGCTACTATCTTCCACCACACATTGCGGTTGCGTGGCCCGTCAAATTCACAGAAAAAGATTCGTTGCCAGGTCCCAAGCTGCAACCGTCCTTGCGTGATGAATACGGTTACGGATGAACCTGTCAGGGCGGTCATCAGATGGGCGGGAGAATTACCCTCGCCATGTTGGTACGGATAATCGGAGGGTATGATCTGGCCCAGGCCGCCGAGAATATCACGTTGGACATCCGGGTCTGCCCCCTCGTTGATGATGAGTCCTGCAGTGGTATGGGGATTATACAAAAAACAAATACCCTCTTCGATGCCACTTGCCTCGACAAGCTGTTGAACCTGACCGGTGAGGTCAATCATCTCCAGGCGACGGGTAGTGGTGACGGGGACTTCGCCTTTGGCCATCATCATGCTCTGCTGAGTTGTTGTTTATCGCTGCAATTCCCAATTGCCGTAATCGTCACGGCAGGCGGTGGTGTAGGTTCTTTCTCGCTTGCCGTCGATGACAGCGTCAATCTCTGCTTTTCTGCAGACCCGTTGGGTGGTCGGATTTTGATAGGAGGGCTGCGGGGTGACGGAGTATTGGTTGCCGTTATCGGGATTCACCCAGGTCGAACGTTGGTTGGACGGCCCCCTCTCATAGGTTTGATTGAGCTGTTCTCTATCATATTTATCCATTTCGTTACCGACCATATAGCCGAGCGCACTGCCCACCACAGCGCCGATCAATGTTGCCTCGGTGCTATGGCCGATCGCCTGGCCGATGAGGGCGCCGCCCGCAGCGCCTCCTAAGGCTCCGGTCTGACCTTTGGTGGCGCATGAGGAAAGTAGCAGTAGGAAAAGCAGGGCAACAATGTTGAGATATTTCATAGTAGTTCTTCTTGTGAGGACGAAGTGTGTTTGCAGGAGTTCGGCAAATTTTTATTTGTCTGTACTCCCAGATGTTTCAGTGCTTCGGCCTTGGCTATCAGGTTGCCTTGACCCGAACTCAATCGGTTTTTTGCGGTGTGCCAAGCCTGTTGCGTTTGATTGAGGCGTAGCCCAACTTCTTCAAAAGCCTCGGTAAAACCAACAAATTTATCATAAAGATTCCCCGCTTGTTTGGCAATAAGTAAACTGTTGCGGTTTTGTTCGTCTATACGCCAGAGATGGTGAATGGTCTTGAGGATGGCGAGCAGGGTCGATGGGCTTGCCAGGATGACTTTCCGGTGCATAGCGCTGGTCAGTATTTCCGGATCCAGGGTAACCGCAAACTGAAAGGCGCCCTCGATTGGAATGAACAGGAGGACAAAATCAAGCGAGCCGGAATCCGTGAGCTGGTGATATTTCTTGGCGGCCAGCATGCTGATATGTTTTTTTATCGACTGGAGATGTTGCGTAATATGCTGTTGCTTCTGGGTTTCATCCGGTGCTGCATGGGCATCAGTGAAGGCCTTCAGTGAAACCTTAGCATCAATAACGACGGTTCGGTTTTCAGGGAGATACACCAGCACATCTGGCTGGTAGGTTGATCCTTCATCGGTCTTGAGACTGACCTGGACGGCAAACTCTTGACCGTTTCGCAGCCCTGAAGCCTCAAGAAGTTTGGTCAGGACCATCTCCCCCCATTGTCCCTGGAGTTTGTTGCTGCCGCGGAGGGCTTCCGCCAAATTTGCGGCATCCGTGCTGACCTGTTGATTGAGCTGCTTGAGGTGTTCGATCTCTTTGATCATAGTGACCCGATCCCGTGAATCACGGTCGTAGACGTCCTCCACCTTTTTTTTGAAATCCAGCAGCTGGTCATGAAAGGGGCGGAGTAGCAGGGTCAATGATGATTCATGT
>CAITZN010000011.1 GCA_903896915.1 uncultured bacterium | reverse complement strand
CCAGCGTTTGTCGTCCAGAGGGTGGGCGGGTTGAGCGGTGGGCATGCAATGGCTCCTTTACGGGAAAAGGATTTGTAATCGCTCCGGAAAATGTGCAGCTATCCGCAGAATATCTTTTCCGATTTTTACTACAGTTGCAATGCTTCTTTTGGATTCGCGGATGAAGCACCTGGTCCACATCTTCTTTTTTGCACATAAAAGTACATATTTGTCATTTTTTGAATAAATATATTACAAAGGCGAGTTGTAATTACTGATAGTGTAACATGGTTAGCGATTAATGTTATTTATGTTACTAAAATTAAGAGTATTTTAAGTTTAATGGCAAGTTGGCACTCCTATTGCTTTAAGGAAGGTGTGTAAGTTTAGCATCCCTGGATTAATGAGCCGCAACAGCAATGCAAACAAAAAAGGGGGGGAGAGGTGAGAAGAAATAAAGGCTGTTCAAGGGATGATTACCGCTCAAGTGCAACCAGAGGGGGGCACCTGTTCGGATTGCCAGCAATGGCTGGCGGAATTATTGAAATCGATAGCAATACCGGTGGGCGGCAGAAATGTTTGGCTCGGTCGGCATCGCTAGCGGTTTCAACAATACGTGTATCGGCTTATAACCGATAGTAGTTTTAACCATCATGGCAGGGGCGGACACGCCTAATCGCTGCCGGAAAAGGAGAGGTCCATGAAATTTGTCAGTGCGATAATCAAACCCTTTAAGTTGAACGAGGTGCGGGAGAGTCTGACTGCTCTCGGCGTACAAGGTGTAACCGTGACGGAAGTCAAGGGCTTCGGTCGCCAGAAGGGGCATACTGAAATGTACCGCGGTGCTGAGTATGTCATCGAGTTTTTGCCTAAACTAAAGATTGAGGTGGCCATCGACGATAGTCAGCTCGAGCAGGTGGTCGAAGGTATCAAGAAGGCAGCTAATACCGGCAAGATCGGCGATGGCAAAATTTTTGTTTTCGATCTCGAACAAGTAATGCGCATCAGAACCGGCGAGTCCGGTCCCGAAGCACTTTGATTTAAGGGAGCCATTCCATGAAAAAAATATTCGTTTTCTCTTCTCTGATGTTCGCGGTTTTGGCCCTCTTGGCTGTTGGTACGGGTTTTGCCGAGGAAGCCGCCGCAGTGGCTGCAGTTGTGCCTCCCAATAAAGGTGATACTGCCTGGATGATCGTGGCAACCCTTTTGGTTACCCTGATGACCATTCCCGGCTTGGCCTTGTTCTACGGCGGTCTTGTGCGCAGTAAAAACATGTTGTCTGTGCTTATGCAGGTGTTTACGGTTTTTTCTCTATGTATGGTGCTGTGGGTTATTTACGGTTACAGCTTAGCCTTTACTGAGGGGAACGGTTTTATCGGTGGTTTTAGTAAAATTCTACTGAAAGGCATCACTGTGGATTCGGTGGCTGCAACGTTCAGTAAAGGGGTTAATATCCCTGAGTTGATCTATGTCTTTTTTCAGGCCACCTTTGCTGCCATTACCCCGGCCTTGATTTTGGGTGCTTTTGCCGAACGGATGAAGTTCTCTGCTGTACTTGCCTTTATCGTTTTATGGTTCACTTTTGCGTACCTGCCGATCGCCCATATGGTCTGGTATTGGGCTGGTCCTGATGCTTATGTTGATGCTGCTGCTGGAAT
>CAITZN010000010.1 GCA_903896915.1 uncultured bacterium | reverse complement strand
GATGAAATCGCCAGCATGGGGGCTATCATCGGGGCTTCGTTGGCTGGGGTTAAATCCATGACAGCTACTTCGGGTCCTGGTTTCGCGCTGATGCAGGAAAACCTGGGCTACGCCTGTGCCGCCGAGGTACCTTGCGTGGTCGTTGATGTTATGCGCGGCGGCCCTTCTACCGGATTGCCCACCGGCCCTTCCCAGGGGGATGTCCAGATGGCACGCTGGGGTACCCATGGTGATCACCCTATCATTGTGCTCGCAGTCTCGACCGTGAGCGATTGTTTTGCCCTCACCGTTACGGCTTTTAATCTCTCTGAACGGTTCCGGGTGCCTGTTATTATCCTCTCAGATGAGATAGTCGCCCATACCAGGGAATGCGTGGAGTTGCCAGAACCGCATGAGCTTCATATTATCAACCGGTTGCGGCCCAGCGTGCCTCCCGACTGGTATAAACCCTATGAGGGTGATAATCGGGGTGTTCCTGCTATGGCCGTATTTGGCGACGGGTACCGCCATCATGTGACCGGACTGGTTCATGATGAGTTGGGCTTTCCCACCGAAAAACCTCATGAAATCTTAAGTTATCAGCAACGATTAACTCAAAAAATCACTCGTGGCTTCCCGGAGATCATGATGACCAAAGGCTATCTCCTTAGCGATGCCGAGGTCTGTATTATTGCCTATGGATCAGTGGCCCGATCGGCGATGCGGGCGGTGGAGGAAGCCAGGCAGCAGGGAATACGGGCCGGGATGCTGCAACTGATTACCCTTTTTCCCTTTCCGCGCAGTCATGTTGTGCCTGTGCTTAAACAATGCCGCGCCGTCCTGGTGCCGGAGATGAATATGGGGCAGATCAGCCGCGAAGTGCAGCGGGTTAATCAGAACTACTGCGCGGTGGTCAAACATAACCGTGTAGACGGACAGTTTATTACCCCGGACGAGCTGCACACCCGGTTGATTAAATTGTAAGGAGAGGACATGCCGGTATCAGCACAGGCGATTCGCCACGAATATCTCCGCCATAATAAAAAATTTCCGCATGTCTGGTGTCCCGGTTGCGGCAACGGCATTGTCATGGCCGCGCTGTTGCGTGCCATCTACCGCATGGAACTGAGCAAGGACGAGATCGTGCTGGCCTCAGGCATTGGATGCTCCGGCCGGATGCCGACCTATCTCGACTTCAATACCCTGCATGCCACCCACGGACGGGCCTTGACCTTTGCTACCGGAGTCAAACTGGCCAATCCGGCGCTTCATGTGGTGGTTATCATGGGAGACGGCGATGCTACCGCCATTGGCGGCAACCACTTTATCCATGCTGCCCGGCGCAATCTCAACCTGACTGCGATTATTATCAATAATTCCATCTATGGCATGACTGGTGGGCAGTATTCACCGACCACGCCTTTCGGCGCCAAGTCGACCACCTCGATCTACGGCCATATCGAACAGGCCTTTTCCATTTCAGAATTGGCAGTGACTGCCGGCGCATCCTTTGTCGCAAGATCCACGGTCTATCACGCTGAGCTCATCGACAACCTGATTGAATTAGGTATAAAAAAACAAGGATTTTCCGTGATTGAGGTTCTCTCCAACTGTCATGTCCAGTACGGTCGACGCAATCAGCTTGGCGGTGCGGTCGAAATGCTGAAAGAATTCAAAAAAAATACGGTCACGGTGGCGAGAGCTGCGAAACTATCGCCTGAGGAGTTGGAGGGAAAGACCACTATCGGAGTACTGGCCGATCGGCAACTGCCTATTTCCACCGAGGAGTACGAAAAGCTGCGGCAACGGGCAGGGGAGGGCAGGGGGAAGGTATGAAAAAAAAGGGGCAAAACCGTTACGAGATCCGCTTCAGCGGTTCCGGCGGCCAAGGCATGATCACCGCTGCTATGATTTTTGCCGAGGCTGTGGGGGTACATGACGGCAAATATGTCTGCCAGACCCAAAGTTACGGTCCAGAGGCCAGGGGTGGCAAATCCAAAGCAGAGGTGGTAATCAGCGAGGTGCCGATTGATTATCCCAAGGCCCGTCATCTCGACCTTCTTTTGGCTATGAATCAGGCGGCCTGTGATGCCTATTTTCAGGATCTGTCCCCCAGGGGTTTGCTGGTGGTCGACAGCTCACTGGTGGAACAATATCCGACCAGCCGTATTGCTGCTCTACCCTTTACCGCCATTGCCAGGGATGAATTGGGCAGGGAAATGGTGGCAAACATGGTGGCCTTGGGTGCGATTGGCATCCTGTCTGGACAGGTCAACGCCGACAGTCTGGAAAAGGCTTTGTTGGCACGAGTTCCTGCCGGCACAGAAGAATTAAATCGTAAAGCCCTCCATCGAGGCATGGAAGAGGCCGCAAAAATTAAACTGGACGCACTGCCGCGTTCCCTACTTAATGATGATGAGGTGTAAAATGAAAGTCGTAGCTTTTAACGGAAGTGCCCGTAAAAACGGCAATACTGCTTTAATGATAGGTTATCTGTTTGAAGAACTGCAAAAAGAAGGAATTGAGACCGAAATGGTGCAACTGGCCGGCGAGCATCCTCATGGTTGCATCGCCTGTTACCAATGCTTCAAAAACAAAAACGGTCGCTGCATAGTCGATACCGATTGCATCAATTCCTGTATCGAAAAAATGGAGGCAGCAGATGCTATTGTTCTAGCCTCGCCTACCTATTTTGCCGATATCAGCACCGAGTTGAAGGCGTTAATCGATCGATGCGGCATGACCTCCAGGGCCAATGGCGACTTATTTAAACGTAAACTGGGGGCAGCGATCGTCACCCAGCGCCGGGCTGGGGGCATTCATGCTTTTGACACGATCAACCATTTTTTTACCATTGGCCAGATGATCATTGTCGGTTCCTCTTACTGGAACATCGGATTCGGGCGAGAGAAAGGCGAGGTCGCCGAAGATAAGGAAGGGATCAACACCATGCATGATCTGGGTAAGAATATGGCTTGGTTATTGAAAAAAATCCACAGTTGATGCATGGTTTTCCAATTTTCATCAGGTCCGTTATTTGTAATAATGACGGACCTGTTTTATCATAAGTCACCTGTTTATCTCGACTCGTCAACTTCTTGATTTGTTATAGAAATAATTTGACCGATGCCAGAGAACAACTTATAACAAGCTAGGGTTAGACACCTGTGCATCATGCCGGTATCTATGCCTTGCAACAGGTTCTACCAATTTGGGAGAAAGGTGATGCTGGCCATTTGTGAAGATTGCTCTAAAAAATACAATGTTGACGAATCCAAGATAAAGGGAACAAGGGCCCGTTTCTCTTGCCAGAAATGCGGCCATATCATCGTTGTAGTTAAAAGAAGTGGAGCGGACCAGGATTTAGAGGGAGAACGGCAAAACCTTGTCGTCAAGAGCGAAACGCCATGAACTCGGCACTCTTTTTTTCTAGGGTTTAGGATAATCCAGTTAGCTGTCCTTCCGT
>CAITZN010000009.1 GCA_903896915.1 uncultured bacterium | reverse complement strand
TGATCATGTTGAGTTCATTGACGGCGTGGTGTGGCTCTCCGGTGGCAAGTACGTTACGGCAGATATCCACAAAAGTCCGTTGGCTCTCGGGCCACAGTTCATCGAGCGTCTTGCCGATCATTTCTTTACCAGGGGCGATGGCTTGATAGGCTGGATTAACCAGCTGCATTCGTAAGTCGCTCCCCCGGATGACATCAACTCCTACCGGAAGGTGGTTCACTACTGTCTCAAGCAGTTGTCGCTCTGCCTGTACGGTCTCTTCGGCCCGCTTGCGCTCGGTAATATCAAGGCCTGCCCCGATGACATACGATATTTTGCTGTCCTGGGTAAAGGTCGTGTTGGTCCAGGAGATCAGACGACGCGAGCCATCCTTGTGGATCCAGTGATTCTCGTGGCTGTTCGGGATATCTCCGGCCTGCAACCTTTCCCAGACCAGGCGGATGCCCTCCAATTCCTCGTCGGGAACAAATAATTCCCAAATGACAGATCCTTGCACCTCGGCAGAGGTGCAGCCTGATGCAATCTCGCAGGCCTGATTGAAGCGCTGGATGCGACCCTCCATGTCAAGGACCACCACGAGGGTGCCGACCGTATCCAGCACGGCCTTGTTGAATTGCTCACTCGCGCGGAGCGCTGCCTCAGCCTCCCTGCGCGCGGTTATGTCTCGGGAAATCCCTTGAAGGCCAATGATTGCACCGTCGACTATTATAGGCGCAATATTGATCTCCGCGTGAAAGGGCGTGCTATCCGCCGAGAGCAGACACAGTTCCACAGCATGAATGTATTCCCCACCGATGGCCCGCTTGAAGGTGGATGCCGCTCGATCAAGATCCTCCTGGGCGATATAGGTGCTAAATTCTTTGCCGATGACATCGGCAACACTGTGGCCGTATTGAGCGACCGCCGGAGAACAAAACACCAGCTTTCCTGTAGTATCCAATTGGAAAATGAGATCAACGCTGGTTTCGGCAATAAGCCTGAAGCGTTCTTCACTCTGTTCCAGGTTACGGAAGATAATCGTCATTGGCTTTTGAAACCCTGTTACGACGATCGCTCTGTAAATTAAGAAGGCGGAGAAGAAGAGAAAAAGATGGCCTATTAAGTTAGCCTGACCGTTTGGGTCAAAATATTGGGTAAAAGTGGCATCCGCTGCTGCTGCGCTGGCAATGGAAAGAGCCAGCTTGTTCAGGACATGGGCGTCGAATAGCGCTCGCTTTCTGATGAGCAGCCCAAGAGCTGCCAGCAGGGCGAGGATAATGATGTATTCGCTGTAGACTTTAAAAGGGGTCAATCCTTTGCCTTCGACATAGCAATCTGGAAAGACACCGGAAAAAATTGCGGCGAAAAGGAGGGCAGTAATGACGGCGTAGGTGGTCACCGTAGCTGCAACATTAAGCCGTCGTGTGATAAAAACCGGGGCGAGCAGAAAAGAGAAACCAAACACATACCGGAAAGCAATCCAGAGCTGGATGGGGAGGTTGGTGTCAAAGTCCGGAAAGACCCCAAAACCCTTGTAAGCAAATAAATGAACCAGCTCGAAGGCGGCCGAGGAAAGAAATGAGATGCCAAGAAACAGGGTGTAATGGTTGTCG
>CAITZN010000008.1 GCA_903896915.1 uncultured bacterium | reverse complement strand
GAGAGAGGGGAGGGGGGGGCAGGGATATTTTTAAAAGAAGATGTTGTGTTAGTGCCCCTCAGTTCATGTGCTCGCAGCCAATGCCAACATCGGCATCCTGAAACGATGTACGGGTTTCTATTGTCCGGGGTTGTTCGGTGTGATAGGGTACAATCCGATTTTTCCGGAGATTTTCAAGGTGTTTGCCATAACGGTTTAGCCCATAGGGTGCACCGGTACAAGCCCCGCCCGGAAAATTGATTTTTTTGCAACTGTGGCCTGGTGATTGCCAAAATGCAGATCACAATGAAAGCCATCAATCAGCCGAAGGAACAGCCCTCGCACGCATCTTCCGCACAACCGACTTGTTATTGCGCCCATGAAACTTCTTTTTGATTTTTTCCCGATCCTGTTTTTTTTCATCGCCTATAAAATGTTCGACATCTATGTCGCCACTGCGGTCGCCATTGCCGCCACCTTCCTGCAGATCGCCATCTCCTGGTTTAAGACCCGCACGGTGGCGTCCATGCAATGGGTCACTCTGGTGGTGATCATCATCTTTGGCGGCCTGACCCTCTATCTCCGTGACGAACAGTTCATCAAATGGAAGCCGACTGTGATCAACTGGTTGTTCGGTGCAGCCTTTTTGATCAGCCATTTTTTGGGTCAGCAGACCGCCATTGAGCGGATGCTCAGCAGTAACCTGACCCTGCCGCAACCGGTATGGCGGCGCCTGAATTTTCTCTGGGTGGCCTTTTTCCTGGCCATGGGCGCGGCCAATCTTTATGTTATGAGCTATTTTGATCGGGACACCTGGGTCAATTTCAAACTTTTTGGCATGCTCGGTCTGACCCTGGTGTTCATCGTGCTGCAATCCCTTTATCTCTCCCGCTACATGACCGAGCCCGACAGCAAGGGAAAGGAGTAGGGCGTGGTGCAATAGCGTCACGGCCGCGTATTTTTCTCGTTACCACGCTCTGCGTCGGAACGAGAAAAGCTATGATATCGTATTTATTAATTTTCCCTTCCCTACGGAAACCATATGCAAGCAAACCAGGCAACCCCTTTTAACCGCGCCTCACTGACGCGTTTTGCGTGGCTCTCGATAGCTGCGGGCGTTATCACCCTGGTGTTGAAGTTAGTGGCCTACCAGCTAACCGGTTCCGTGGGCCTGCTTTCCGATGCGCTTGAATCTATCGTTAATCTCGCTGGCGCGGTGATGGCGCTCTGCATGCTGACCCTTGCTGCCCAGGCCGCCGATGAAAAACATGCCTATGGCCACAGCAAGGCGGAATATTTTTCCAGCGCAGTGGAGGGCGTGCTCATTGTAGTGGCTGCCATCGGGATATCCTACACTGCCATCGAACGCATGCTCCATCCGCGGGAACTCGAACAGGTGGGCATGGGACTCCTGGTCTCGGTCGGTGCCTCGGCTGTGAATTTTGTAGTGGCGCGGATTCTGATGAAAGCCGGAAAGCAGCATCATTCCATCACCCTTGAGGCGGATGCGCACCATCTGATGACCGATGTCTGGACGTCCGCCGGGGTTATCGGTGGCGTGGGTTTGGTGGCGTTGACCGGCTGGACCTTGCTTGACCCGATTGTGGCCTTGCTGGTCAGTGCCAACATCGTCTGGACTGGGGTGCAGTTAGTGCGTCGTTCAGTGGATGGATTGATGGATGTTGTTCTGCCAGAGGATGAACAAGCGTTGATTGAAGGGGTGATGGCTGTCTACCGGGATAAAAAGGTGGAGTTTCATGCCCTGCGAACCCGGCAGGCCGCTTCACGCCGTTTCATCTCGGTACACATGCTGGTTCCCGGTGATTGGACGGTGCACGATGCCCATCATATGGCCGAGGACTTTGAGGGAGATCTTCGGATCGCCCTGGGCGAGGTGCTGGTGATTACCCACCTCGAACCGATCGACGATGAAATTTCGGTTGATGATATTCACGAAAAATAAGGAGCCTGCTCCCTTACTTTCAGGCCTTGGTCGGCGGATTTACCCACAAGCCGAGGCGTCTTTGTTTTTGAGATACGATGCAAGTCTTTCCTGATCTGCACGACAAGTATCCGTTCCTGCCAATCTGCTGATAATCAGCACCAGCTGGGCCTGTAGAAAAGGGTCCAGTCCCTGCCGTAACGAATAATACATCCAGACACCTCCTCGTCGATCCTGCACCCAGCGGTTTTTTTTCAGATAGGCCAAATGGCGCGAAACGGTGGATTGCGGCATGTCCAGGGCCTGCATCAGGTCACAAACACAGAGTTCTGCTTGCCCTTGCAACAGCACTAACAGGCGCAATCTGGTTTCATCCGCCAGGGATTTGTATATTTCGGAAGTCGTTTGCATTTGCCTAAAATAACGCCCTTGATCTCGCCCGTCAATCTTCCCCGAATGGCGCCTTGTAATATCCGTACAGGCGGATATAATAATTGAGTCGATAAACTCAATTTCAGGAGGTGACCATGAAGTTGGCTCTAATTGCAGTACTTGTGTTGCTATGCGGAGGTGTTGCCTTTGCCGTGGTCGGCGGCGGTGATGTCACTATGAAGAACAAGGGTGGAACGGTGCTCTTCAGCCATGCAAATCATGTGGATGCGGCCGGGTTGAAATGTTCGGTATGCCATCCGAAACTTTTTAAAAATGCCAAGCAGCACAAAGCTGTCACCATGAAAGACATGGGAAAGGGCAAATCCTGCGGGGCCTGCCATAACGGCAAGGCAGCGTTTGGATTCAAAGACAACTGCAAGAACTGCCATCAGCAATAACCCCAGCGAAGAAACAGGAGGTATGGAATGCACAGCGAAGATATTCTGGTTGTGATGCAGAAAGATCTCGAACGGGCGCTGGCAAAGCCCGAAAAGAATCGTCGATGGGCCATGCTGATTGACCTGCGCAAATGTGTCGGTTGTCATGCCTGCAGTGTCGGTTGCGTTTCTGAAAACAAGCTGCCGCCCGCAATGCAGTATCGGCCGGTCTTTGAATATGAGCAAGGCAAATATCCCAAGGTCTCCCGAACCTATCTGCCCCGTCCCTGCATGCAGTGCGATAAGCCGCCCTGCGTTGCTGCCTGCCCGGTTAAAGGCAAGGACGGCGCCACCTGGAAGGAGACTACTGGTGTCGGTGCGGGTATCGTCTATATCAATTATGAGCAATGCATCGGCTGCGGCGCCTGTGTTCCGGCCTGCCCCTATAACGCCCGGACCATGGACGACGGTCGCTATCATGGCGACGGCACCCCGGCCATCCAGAAATACGAGACCATGGCGAGTTACGAATACGGGAAGAATTGGCCACGCTCCGGAAAAAATTTACCTGTCGGCAATGCCCGTAAATGTCACTTCTGCGTACATCGCCTGGCCGCAGGGCAACTGCCCACCTGCATCACCACCTGTATCGGCAGGGCCGGTTATTTCGGGGATGAAAACGACACAGAGAGTCTGGTCGCCAAGATGAAGAAAGCCCACAAGATCCAGGTGCTCAAGCTGGGTAAGGGAACGGCGCCCCGCGTTTATTATGTCGCCACTGAAAAGCTGGAGGTGCTCTATGGCAAATAAGAAGACAGCCGGCGTTTCCCGCCGCGATTTCCTGAAAACATCCGCTCTGGCTGGCTGCGGCGCCATCGTGGCCACCCATTTCGATTTTGCCCATGATCTTATTGCCCGGGTTGAGGCTGGTGAATTGACTCAGGCACAGGCCTATGAACTCCTCAAAGCAGAAAATACGCTCTACACCTCCTGCCTCAACTGCAATACCGGTTGCGGCCTCAAAGTGAAAATCCTCGACGGTGTTGCGGTCAAGATTGATGGCAACCCCTACAATCCTTTCAATCTCCATCCGCACCTTGAGATGAAAGAGAACCCCGCCAATGCCGTCAAAGTCGATGCCGGGTTGTGTCCCAAAGGGCAGGCCGGTCATCAGGGGGCCTATGATCCCTACCGGGTTACCCGAGTGCTGAAACGGGCCGGCAAGCGGGGCGAAAACAAGTGGCAGAGTATCCCCTTCAACCAGGCCATTGAGGAGATCGTGAGCGGTGGCAAGCTGTTTGCAAATATCCCCGGTGAAGAAGGTCGCCAGATTGCCGGTTTGAAAGATCTCTACGTGCT
>CAITZN010000007.1 GCA_903896915.1 uncultured bacterium | reverse complement strand
GGCGGCATTGGCGCTAAGGTTAGCGACCGCAGAAAGAGCGGGATTGACCGCTGCATCCGCAATAAGTTCTTTGTAATGCTCGGCACTGCTCCCTGAATACCGCTCTTCCTCGCAGATGATCGAGGCCATGGTGCGCACTACATTGACAGGATCAACACCGGTCGCGGTTTCCTGGGAGAGCATCACCGCATCCGTCCCCTCCTTGATTGCCATGCTGACATCAGTCACCTCCGCCCTGGTCGGCCGGGCATTGATGGTCATGGAGTCGAGCATCTGGGTTGCGGTGATTACCGGGGTGTTCATTTCCCAGCAGAGTTGGATGATGCGTTCCTGGATGCGGGGCACCCGTGCTGCCGGCAGTTCCACCCCCATGTCGCCACGGGCGATCATGATGGCGTCGGCGACCTCAATGATTTCTTTGATATTCTGCACTGCCTCGGGTTTTTCGATTTTGGCCACTACCTTGAGATTGCGCTTGCCCGAGGCCTTGATATACTCTTTGATCGTTCGGATTTCCTCAGCGGTTCTTACAAAAGAAAGGGCGACGTAATCGATGGAATGGTTGAGCCCCCAGTCAAGATCGCGCCAGTCCTTTTCAGTGACACTCGGCAGCGAGATGGACGTTGCAGGGAGATTGATCCCCTTACTTGACTTCAGGGTGCCGCCGACGATCACCTCGCAATGGACCTCGGTTACACCTTCCTTGACCACCCGTAATTCCAGCAGACCATCATCGAGTAGCACAGGGTCTCCAACCCGCAGATCGGCAAGGATGGCCGGGGTGATGGTCGAGATCCGATCCACGTTCCCCTCCACCGCTTCGGCCTGGATAATGAGCACCTCGCCGGCGAGGAGCCGAATGGCACCATCAGCCATCAGCCCGGTACGGATCTTAGGGCCGCAGAGATCCTGGAGCACAGCAATGGGTTTCTCCCAGCTCTTTTCCGCCTCCCGGATGGCCAGCAAGGTTGCTTCGTGTGCCTCATAACTGCCATGTGAGAAATTGAGACGAGCCACATCCATGCCAGCGAGAATCATCTTGCCGAGCATCTCCGGGCTGTTGCTGGCCGGGCCGATGGTACAGACGATTTTTGCTTTTTTGTTGACGCTCGTGTGGGCCAGGGTGGGAATACTGGCCAGCTGTTTGAACAGGAGATCAAAATCGAAAGGTTTGGCAAGCACCCCGATGACGTTGGAGTACTGTTCCAATCGATCCAAGATCATCCGGTCATCATGGGAGGAAGTGGTGATGATGATGGGCAAATTCGGATTGACCACCTGGATTGCCTCGATAAATTTGAACCCATCCCAATGCGGCATCTCGATGTCGCTGAGGATAATGTCATAGGCGTTCGAAGTCGCCAACTGGAAGCCCTGATGGCCGTTATCGGCGGTGTCGACCGTGATGCCGGCTTTTTCGAGGCGGCTTTGCAGAAGGTGCTGGGTGGGTTTGGAATCTTCGAGAATCAGGATACGCATGACATAACCTCATGGGCAGGGGTTACAGGTTGTCTTCAATAGCTTTTTGTAGCATAGTGGAAAAAGAGGTAAATGGGAAAAAAGAAATCATCTGTTTTCGTGAGGATGGCAAGTTCTTTGGTGGTTTGCTGCATCGCAGCTGAGTTCGGGCCTACCCGATGGACTGGAGGAAAGTATGCAAGTGATCATGGATCTGTGTATCGTGCCGCTCGGAGTGGGCGTTTCCGTTTCCACCTATGTTGCCGAGTGCCACCGGGTTCTGCGGGAGGCCGGGCTCAAGACGCAACTGCATGCCTACGGCACCAACATAGAGGGCGACTGGGAGATGGTCATGGCGGCGGTCAAGCAATGTCATGAACGGGTCCATGCAATGGGCGCACCACGCATCACCACCACCATCAAGCTCGGCACCCGTATTGACCGCGATCAGACCATGGCCGACAAGGTGCGGAGCGTAGAGGAGAAATTAGGGTGAGGAGTCTCTCTACAAAATCACAGAAGTTTCGTAATGTTAAGGGTCGAACTTAATCACTCAGTCGCACTCCTTCGTTGAGCAGCAACAGATAGACGCTTCCGTCCTCTTTCATCTGCCCTGCCTCCATTCCCGCCTGCTCGCCTGATCCCCAGAAGATATCGACCCGACCCGGCCCGGTCAATGCAGAGCCGGTATCCTGGACACTGGCAAATCGTTGCAACGGTTTCCAGTCAACCACCTGTCCGTTGGTCATCACCGGCCTCCTGCTGTCCACAAAGACCAGCGCTCCTGGGGGATACCACAGCTGATCAGCGGCAATGGAACGCCCGGCCGTCAATGCCTGCCCCAGGTTACCGATTACCGATCCTGCTTTGCTCCAATGGAAGAAGATAAAAGACTCGTTTTGATGCAGAACCAGGTCCCGTTCTTCGGGATGATCAACCAGGTATTGCCGTATGCTGTCCATATTAACATCGGCAAGGAGCATCCGGCCACTGTCGACCAGGTATTTGCCGACACTGGTGTATTGGCGGCCATTGCCTTGCGCGAAATGAACGCTGCGCATACTGCCGTCGGCCAGTTGAATTATTCCCGAACCCTGAACATGGAGGACAAAGGAGTCAAAGGGATCCCGTAACCAGACCAATTCCTGCCCTTGGAGCAGGTTGCGCAGCTCAATTTCTTTTCTCGTCCAGAAGGGTATGAGTCGCCCCCCCTGCATGCGGCCAATATTTTTTTTTCTGTTCGCGGATTCTTGAATCTTTAGGCTCTTGGGGACCGCATAGAGAGGATAGAGAAAAGGCGGATGCCGTTCAAGGCTTCCTGCAAAAATGGGTTGGTAATAACCGGTAATCAGCATGCGGCGAGTTTTTGTACTTTGATCGCCATCGAACCGATACACGGTATAGGAGGTCTGGATCTGCTGATTCAATTGGTCAGGCGAAGGAGAGGACTGCAGTATTTTTTGAAAAAAGAGGGCGGAATCGATCAGGCGCTGAACGGGAACGGAGATTCCCGCAACCTTATAGCAGGTAGAGGCCGGAACGGTGCGCAAGAAAGCAAGGCTATGGTCAAGGGTGATTTTGAGCTCTTGCAACTGCAGATCATCATGGAAGGCGGGGTATTGCGATCCCTGCAGGGGCACGAGAGCGGAAAAAGCCGCACCTGCCGCCAGCAGGAGGAAAAACACTGCACTGAAGACGACCAGGGGCGTAATTTTCCAGATGTTCACCGTATCGAGGAGACGGTTATTTTTTCTAATCAGCGGACAAAGGCCTCCGCCAATTCGGTCACCGCCATGGCATAACGGTTGGAATGGTTCCATTCGGTGATCGCCTGAAAGTTAGGGTAGCCGGCAATATAACGTTTGGCAAATTCCCCTCCCGGTGGCAGCTCCAGCCCGATGATAGTGAGCGGTCTGTTTTGCGGAGAAAGGGGAATTCCGGGATTCTGCACCTTGCGCACCACGTCGAACGGGACCAGTTCTTTGCGACCTTTCAACTCGGCCGCAACTAGAAGCGGATCCTTGAGGACATGGCCCAATTCACCATAAACAGGGGCATTGAGAGTCCATTTGCTTCGTTTCAAGTAGTTGGCAATGGATGCGAGGATGTCCGGGACCGAATGCCAGACATCCCGCTTATCATCACCATCAAAACTGACAGAGTATTCACGGAATGAGGAGGGAATGAATTGGGTCTGACCGAAAGCAGCTCCATAGGAGCCCATGATACCGTGGGGATCGACTCCGTTTTCCCGGCAGAGAAGGAGGTATGCGATCAGCTCTTTGCGATAGAAATCAGACCGGCGCGGGTAGGCATCAAAAAGGGTATTCAGAGTCTGGAGAACATCAAACTTACCCTGGCTGGCGCCATATCGGGTTTCCACGCCCCAGATGGCCACCACGACCTCCCGGTTGACGCCGAAGGTTGCTTCGATTCTGTCGAGCAGTTCTTTGTGCTGCGCTAGCTTTGCCTTGCCTTCTCTTATATTTTCTGGGGTGACAAACCGGGGCGCATATTGATAGTAGGGTTTGGCCTCCCACTGTTTATCCATCAGAACGAGCACCTGTCTGTTGATGGCCTGTCCTTTGAAAATTGCCTGCAATTCCGGTGGGGTAAACTGATACTTCTGACTAAGTTCGGCAAAAAGCTGCTGGTATTTTTCCTGCTGCAGATTAATGAGTTGCCCATCTTCAACGAGGTCTGCTGGTAATTCTTGGGCTGCGACCGGGGAACAACAGGACACCTGTAGCAACAGCAGCCACAGTCCGGCTTGAAAAGCCATGCGCGCCAGTTTGTCGAGCCGCCTGGTCAAAAAACAATCAATCATAAGCGCACCAGGAAAACAATTTAACAAAAAAGATGATGAGAAAACATGGAGAAAAAAGTTTCCGCCTCGTGTGCGGGTAGCTTGTTGATCCCCGCAGCGGCAGCCCTGCCACCACCGGTCACGAATTGACGGCAAAGCGTATCCGCTCCTTTGCGGGTTGTTAACGGTGCACGGACACTGACCCACAGGCTGCCGTCAGGGTTGACGATTACGGTTGCATGAGCCCTGTCAGGTTGCTCACGGACCATCTGGTTGGCAAAAACGCCGACTACCCTTCTCGACCAAGTGGCCTCTGGGAGCCAGAAGACGCGCCCTGTCGCATATATCCTGAAGGGCCGTAAACCTGCCGCATTGGCCATGTCGCGTTCATATTCTACTCGAAGATTCCGCAGTATTGCCGAGTCCTGGTAAAAACTAAAAGGGTCGGGATAGTGCTGTACCTCGCGAAACAAATCGGAGGGATGGACAAGAAGGTCCTCAATTGAAAAGCCATAGCCATTGTAATTGAGGAGAAGCCCAATTTCGCGGAGTTTTTGAATCTCTGCGGTTTGCAAATTGATGGCCCTGGCATACTCACCCGCCACTTCATCAAGATTGTCGCCAAAAGCCCCTGTTATAGCCCAGGTGCGGAATTTCCCTGCCAACAGCCGATCAATGATGAGGGAGGTGCAGAGGTGAGGCGAAGGATCGATGTGCGCTTTAAGAAAGGAGGAATCAGGAATGTCGCCACTGTAATGGTGATCTGCGTAAAAGACGAGATTTCGGTTCAACAACAGTTGCTCGAGCGCGTCCCGGTTTCGATCAAGCGAGATATCCAATACGGTGATGCGGCTGGCGGCCGTATCTTTGAGCCGGTCAAGGAGCGCGATGTCTCGCTTGACACCGGTGATGAGTCGTGCCTCCGGTTGCGGCTGATGCAGGCGGAGTTGCTGCAGTGCGCAGATGCCATCTGCATCCCCATTGAACACATCGATGCAATTCATGGATAAACGAAGGTGAAGAAGGAGACCAATGACCTCTTCTTAAAATCCAGGAACATTAAAACCATTCCCAATATTGGCGAGACTAAAGGTGAGCGTCAAGCTTTGCGCTCCCGGTGTTGAATTCGCCGCAAGCTCAAGCGACCAGCAGGGTTGGTTGTACCTCAGTCTTATTTTTTCCTCGATAGTTTCACTCGTCGCAATGGCGCGTTGCAGACTGTATCCAGCTGCAAAATTATACGGCAGCAGATGCCAGACACTGCCACTGACAGAATTGACGTTGGTGATCGAGTTATATCTGTAATCTAAAGCGAACAGGTCGCCTCGTCCACTCGCATAATCGGCCTCGATTGCATGAAGATAGGCACCTTTGCCGTACATATCGACGTCCGTTGTGTACATGAGACGGATGAGTTCGAGGGGATAAAAACCGGTTTTAATTTCAACGGGGGTCAGCGGGCCGGAACCTGAAATCATGGGAGGGAGATTCCCGAAAAAACTGCCGGGCGTTTCAGTAGAGGTCAACGGGGCGTTGCTGTCTTTATTGAGCAGATCATACCCCTGTTTCACCTTAAGAAAGGCATAGGTTCGTTCATATTCGCGACCTTTACGCTCTCCGGAGATGTCAAAGAAATTATTAACCCCGTAATATATGATGTTTTGATCTCTAAGTGTATCTATGCTGTCGAATTGCGGCAATAACACATCTTTGGGGATAGAGGTGTAACTGTACGCAACATAGGGGCGAAGCGTATGGCTCCAGGCCTTGACGTCACCGATATTGGTGGTGAAATCATGCATCAAGGTAGTGCCTATCTCTCCGCCCAAATTATAAAGGTAACGGTTTTTCGAATTACTGTCTTCCCAAGCGGACGCACCATTGTCCTGAATCATATACAGGGTGTCCCGGACACCACCACTGGCAATAGTCTCGAGATAGGGGCTCATGGGGATCCCCGTCGTTATTTTGGGGACCAGGTCGAGACGCTGGGCGCCGACGCCCTTTTCCCGCCAGAAATTAACATAGTTGGCATCCCAGGAAATATCTGGGCCGCCGGTCTTGTACAAAGGCAGAAGGCCAGAGTGGGTAACCGAAGGCATTCTCCAGACCTGCGAGGGATTGTCAGCAGTGTATATCTGCTGACTAAGGTCATTGACCGCTAGGAATTCCCCTTGCAGGGAAGTTCCGTTGTCCCAGGAACGAAGAAATGCAAGTGTATTGGCGCGATATCTGCTCGCTTTATCAATAAAACCACGCCCGAAAACTTCGGAAAATTTTGCTTGGTTGGTATCAAAACCTGTTGACCCGGAATCGAATTCCCGCAGGTAATCCAAATCGGAAGCAACATCCATATCCAAGCGGGTAACCCATTGGCCAATATTTTGGTCTGCTTTGCCGCGAAGCCAGTAGCGATCCGAATTGGTATGGGTGAACTGTCCGTCCTGAAGGTAGGATGCATGAGAAGAATTGGAAAGATCGGACAGGGTATCGGCAAGATAATTCCCCGTCAGCATGCCCTTGCTGGTTTCATCGAGAACATAACGGAATTCTGCACCGTTCATCATGCCGCGATTGGCCATATACCTGGGAAGGAGGGTAAGGTCTGTATTCGGTGAGAGGTTGATAAAAAAAGGCGTCTCAATACCAAAACCGTCACGACTCGAGGTGAAAATGGAAGGAAAGAGAAAACCGGTCTGACGTTTCCGT
>CAITZN010000006.1 GCA_903896915.1 uncultured bacterium | reverse complement strand
TCACCGAATGTATCGGTGGTGCCCGCAATCTCTCGGGCGACCAGTTGGGGCTTCGCTACCTAACGACCTGTGATCCGCGACTCAATGCGGAACAATCGCTGGAGATGGCCTTCCAGATTGCGGAGATGATCCGAACCTAATCAGAGCGCGGGTGACGCCGAGCAGGACAACGTCGCTGGTTCAGGCCACGCCCGGAGCTGCGGCGAACAGAGCGGCAATTCCTTCCTTGGTTGTGCTGTCGAGCAGTTGTTGGTGAATGGTAGGGTTCTTGAGAATTTTGCTGACCCCGGCCAGGGCCTGTAGATATTCTGTGGCCTTTTCGGCAGGTGACAGTAAAAGGACGAAGAGGTGTACCGGTCGGTTGTCAATGGCGTCAAAGTTGAGGCCTGCCCGGCTGCGGCCAAAACAGAGCAGGATGTCACTCAGTCCTTCGATCTTGCCATGCGGTATGGCCACACCGTTACCGACGCCGGTCGAACCCACTGCCTCGCGTTCCAGCAGCACGTGATAGAGAACCTCCTCGGTGAAGCGGCCACATTCCACCGCAGCCATAGACGCCAACTCCCGCAGGATGCCCTCTTTGGTGGTGGCTTTCAACTCCAGGATGATCGATTCTTTTTTAAGAGGAAGCATTGGATTCGTTCAGGCTGTTCGCGTCTGTCGTCGGTGTTTTACTGGAAGTATTCGTAACTGATCCCGATATTTGGCAACGGTTCGCCGGGCAACCGTGATGTTCTCCTTGGCCAAAAGTTCAGACAGTCTGTTGTCGCTCAGTGGTTTTGCTGGATTTTCGTGGCTGACCAGTTGCCGGATGCGGTTTTTAATCGCCTCCGCTGCCACGGTATCGCCGTCTGAAGTCGCCACTGCCGTACTGAAAAAATATTTCAGCTCGTAGATTCCCTGAGGGGTATGCACGTATTTATTGGAAGTTACACGACTGACGGTCGACTCGTGCATGCCGATATCCTCGGCCACATCCCGCAGAATCAGAGGGCGCATCGCCCCTGCCCCTTTTTCAAAAAAATCACGCTGGAATTTCAACAGACTCTCCATCACTTTGTGAATGGTTCGTTGCCGTTGCTCGATCGATTTAATGAACCATTCCGCATTCCTTTTGTTCTCACGGAGGTAGCCGCGTGCTTCCGGCTGGAGAGCATTTTTTTGTTTGAGCAGCTGCTGATATTCACTGGAAATTTGCAGTTGCGGTAAACCGTCATCATTGAGCTGGATAAAGAATTCTCCATCGATTTTATAGATATACACATCTGGGATAACGTAATTGGTCTGCTCGTTACTGAATTCGTTGCCGGGATAGGGGGTGAGTTCCTGGATGATAGCAACAGCTTCGTTGATTTTTTTCAGGGGTGCCCCGGTTTCACGAGCCAGCTGAGCATAATTTCTGGATTCAAGCAGATGCATGTGATCTTCGACGATCCGGTAGGGCAGGGTGTCGTAATAATCCAGACGATCAAGTTGCAAGAGCAGCGACTCCCGGATGTCGCGTGCTGCAATGCCTGGCGGATCAAGACTTTGCACCAGACGCAAGACCCCTTCAGCCTCTTCCTCGGTACAGTGGCAATACTGACAGATATCTTCGATGGTTGCCTCGAGAAAACCGTGCCCGTCAAGGTTGCCGATAAT
>CAITZN010000005.1 GCA_903896915.1 uncultured bacterium | reverse complement strand
TTAACCCCAGCTTTTTTGTCGAGCCCTAGCAGGGCAAGCGACAAGGGCTGATTAAAACGCTGACTTTGCCATTGGGTACATACATCTTCCGGGCAGCGAATTTTATGAGCTGATAGCAGATCAAACTTCTCCACGGGCAAATGCAAGGATGAGGCGATCAATTCGGCTATGTTCTCCAACTCTGCGAGCGGACCGGTGAGGACAACACGTTTCGGTCGGGTTTCCGTTTGCCGCTCCAGATGGAAATAATCAAGGCTTTGCTCGATCGAACCACATAAGTGTTGAATGTATTGCTCGATAGCCTCCATATCTGTCACCACCACCTGGCCATTGTCCCAGAAAAATGGTGGTTGCAGGCTCACTTGTTCCGGATAGGAGATTCGCCGAAACAAGAGCGGTCGCTCACCGAGAATGAGCACCATTGTCATGGAATGCAGATCCGCAAACAACAGTAGTAAATCCTTGTTATCCCGGTTGTGGCTGATGACCTGCGCGACAAGAGATACCGCCGCAGGGGTAATAATATCTGGATCAGCAGCCCCCTTCAATCCTTCGAGCAGAGAACCGAGAAAGGTTTTTTCTGCGGTAAAGGCGACAATCAGGCTGCCGAAATTCGTTGTTTCTCCGGGGAAAAAATCGGTAATCAATGTATCGATCGAGGCTATCAGCTGCTCCTCCAATTCAAAGGGCAACGCCTGTGCTATCTTCTTGACATCATGAAAAGGCAGGGAGAGGTTGCGAACACTGAGCACGGAGAGGGGCAGGCCGCAGACGCATGCTCCTTCCTGCCAATCGAGCTGCTGGCAAAGCAGGCGCACTTGCGGGGCAGGATCAAGCTGATCGGTCAAGGGTAGACTGAGACATGCGGCCACCACCAGGGATTTCCCGTGCTGTTCAAGCACCACCCCGGTGACCTGGTTTTCACCTATGTCTATTCCCAGTGATTTTTTACTCATCTTTTCTAGCGCCGTTCGGCGTCTATTCGATCTTCCACGATAACATCGTCTGCTCCTGATTTTCGGCCCTGAGCAGAATCCCGGTGCCGGTGCGCTTGTACTGGTGGAAGGCGGCGCTTACTCTGATATTGAAATAGTTGCTGGTGACCTTCAGCACTTCATTACCCAGGTTGATTGCACCGGGAAACCCGCTCACCTGCCGATACCAGCCGGTGGTGGCCAAAACCTCTTTTCGCTGCCGATCTTCACGAAAATCAAGCAAATCCTGTGCCAATCCAGGGGTCATCCCAGAGGACAGGGCCAGCAGAACCGGCAATGACGCTGTGTTAAGGTTTACTTTTCCGTCATCACCCATAACGGTAATGTAATCTATAATACCCTCATGATCTTTGTCACCGTATACAATCCTCGGCGTCATGCCCTTGATCAGCAGCAGTTCATCGGGTAAGTTAATTTTGTCGTTTTTGCAGGAATAAGGCGGTTTTAATGACTGATAATACGGCTCTTCAGCACCCTGTGGCCGTTCTTTATCATCCGAGTCGATCCAGTCGCCAAGCGCATCGAGCAGCGCTTCAACCTCATCTTCGCCGGCAATGGCAAATCGTCCTGAGAGAAGAAAACGTTGCCATATTTCACGGTACTTTTTATTAGCCTCCTTTCCCAATGCATTCACCTGTAGCCTTCCGGAAAGATCGGTCACCGTCACACTGAGATCAACGCCTCCTGCAAGTGCCTTTATTTTTTCCTGATCAAAGGCTGCCCAGCTGTCCTGAAGGGAATCGAAGCTATTGTCTTGCTGATCCGCCAGCAATGCAGCTCGGGCCAGATGTAAACCGGCAAGCACCATACTGTCGAGACGAACCTGTTCGCGCTGAATAGTTGATACGGACACCTGTCGGTCAATCGTGATCATCAATTGTATTGTCACTACCACCAGAAAACTGATGGCCAGCAGGGCCAAGACCAAGGCAAGACCCGACTGGTTGCCGACAAACCGATCAGTGCGCACCCTTGACCTCCGCCACGATGAGACCGGCCGGAATCAGCACTTCTGTACTGAAAGTCTGAACTTGCTCCTTGTCCGGATCGAGCCAGAACTGCAGGGTGCAGTATACTGCGGCCGGCAGTGCAGGATCTCCTTGGTGCTCATCGGCAGCTATAGCCTCGTCCCAACTGTCAAATTTCTGGCCCTGCTGGTTGGAAAAAGTAAACCGTACCGAACGCAGATTGTCGGCAAGAAGAAAAGGTCGGTCTTCCGGCTCCTCCCTGCTAATCCCAAAGCCAGGAAAAAGCAGCGTGTCCGAACGAAAAAGTTTGAGCTTGCGGGGGTTTTCGGCTTCGGCTTGCAGTTGATACCTGATGATTGCCACTCCTTGTCTCTGTTTTTCCGGATTTAAAATAAGATGGGCCAGGGAGGCGAACGCCAGGGTGTCAGCCCGCCGACCATCCACATCAATTTTCTGGCTGGAAAAGGCAAAGGTATTATCAGCTACACAGGCAGCCAGATCTTCAGAAATTCTACGCAGTGTTGTCTGCGCCTGATGATACAGATGCTCCTGCTGTTCGGTGGCATCAACAACCTTAATCGTTCCGGAAAACGAAAGCGCAAGCATGGCGACCACCACCCCGAGGACAGTTATCGCCAACAGTACTTCCAGCAATGTAAAGCCTTTGTCGCGCACGATCACTTCGCAGCCACTATCTTCTTACAGACTATTGTTTGCAGGCCGTAGGACAGGCTTGCATCCTGATCTACTCGTATCGTAACATCTACAGCCTTGAGCATACCATCGGAACCCTTAATACCCGTGTCGCCGGTACTCAGTTCAGTCACTTCTATTGTCCAGGAAAAATTGGGGAAATCTTCGCCAAAATTCCCCGAACTGCTGGTTAGTTCGCTGTAATCCTGCAGATTCAACTCCGCCACCTTCCACTGCGCTAGCAGGGAGGCCGCAGCTTCAAATTTCGAATTGGTGGCAATGGCCACACTCTGCGACTGGGCGCCGATCAGAGTGACAATTGCGATAGCGATTATCGCAACAGCGACCATCACCTCAAGCAGGGTGAAGCCGGAAGTGCCACGACCGACTTGGCCGCAGGAGCGGTTACTGAAAGAAAGCATTTTTATCCGCCGCAACTGAGCCGCCAACAATCTGCACTTTCCCCATAAAAGGGGACAGCACCACCGACATCTCGTCACCCCCTGCATCACGGAGGTGAATAATCGTGGGCTCAACATATCCATTTTTGTCAAAACGAATGACGAACTCTTCGGCTGAACGAGTTCCGCCATACCACGACCAGAGGTCCCTGACTGTCACTGATTCTACCAATAGCAATAGAT
>CAITZN010000004.1 GCA_903896915.1 uncultured bacterium | reverse complement strand
CCCATGAATCGCTTTTCCGTGTTCATTTCTGTTTTGCTTTCCCTGTCGACCCAGGCCTTTGCCCAGGAACGTCTTGCGTCCCCATTGTTTGAGTCCAAAATAACAGCTCCAACTTTGGTTCGGGTCTGTGGCGATCGTGTTTGGACCTATAGTGTGGCGTTAGGTGAGCTGAGGGCGTTAGACCCAGAGAGTGGCAAGCTTCTTTCAACTCAGTCCTTAGGGGGCGTTCTGCCAGGTCAGATGATTACGGCCCTGGCTTGCAATCGTTCTTCCTTTTATGTTGCGACCATCCAAAAATATGAGGGGTCGGAAAAACTTCAAAAGTCGGTGTTTTCCCTTTTTCGAGTGACGATTCCTGCAAACAATCAGCCTCTGCAGGGGGCTGAGCGTCTGACGCTCCCCGAAGATGCTATTGTGAGAGATTTGGAAGTCCTTCGGAATAGCTTTTTTCTGGTTCAAAATTCGACCTATAAAAGTGCCGATTCTGTTCATTGGAACCGGCTAGAAATTCCGTTGGCTAAAGATATCGCCCCGAAAGACTTGGACTTGAGCCAAAATCCATTTGCGGATTGGCAGGAAGGTTTTTTGATTTCGCAGGGCCGGTATTCCCGTCTCGAACCATTAGAAGATGGAAGTTTGATGCTGTTGGATCCCTTCCGTTCGCATGTGGTTTTTTACGGTAAGGATTCTAGTTACCGATGGGGCCGTTGGGGAACCCGAAACGGGACTTTGATGTTTGCTAAGTCCATTGCAATGGTATCGGACCGCTGGGTAGCTATTTCGGATGTGGGCTTGAAATTAGTGTTTTTCTACGATCGCCTCGGCAATTATATCGGTTCGATCGGAAGTGATGCTGGAACGGCGCGTTTTGGTTATCCACTGGGGCTCGCGAGCTGGCAGGATCGGCTTTATGTTGCTGATTATTTTGGAAATCGGATTTTAGGGTTTAAGCTGAATATCGGTACGTTGGCGGCTGGGCCAGTGGATCCGGATTCAGTTTCCTTGGATAAGAAGTCCTTTACTGAAAATGACCTTTTTAGAAATCCAGATACTCAAAAAACCTACGCGATGGTTCGTTGCTTGAATTGTCATGATGGGCTTGAAAAATATAGCCTTGATAAATTCATATTGGAAAAAAAGCATCATCCCGTTGGGGTTGAAGTGAAGATGACGGTGGATCTGAAGTTAGCGGAAGGACATAAGATCGATTGCTTCACCTGCCATCAAAATCATCATCAATCTCTTTCAGGTGTGGTCACTGGGCAGTTTGGTGAAGAGCGTAGCGTGAAGCAAATTCCATTCATGCTGAGAAAGCCTTTTAAAGATTTATGTCTGACTTGTCACAAGGACAAAGAATCGGTTGAGCATAATCATCTCGGTCTTTCATCCGCCAAGCTGCAAAAATTTAAGATTCAGGTTAAGTCCTGCTCGCAATGTCATCAGCTTCATTCGGCAGAGCCGCGGCAGCTGCGTAAGACCGTTTCAGATTTGTGCATTTCTTGCCACGGACAAGCGCGCAAGCCCAAGAGCCATCCGTTTG
>CAITZN010000003.1 GCA_903896915.1 uncultured bacterium | reverse complement strand
GCTGCGGCGATTATCGACATCGGCCAGAGGTCGTGCCAGAAATATTCCAGCCCCGCCCCTTCAAGAAAAACCCTGCGAACGATGATTAGAAAATATCGCATTGGATTAAGGTAGGTCAACGTCTGCATAAAGGGCGGCATGTTGGCAATGGGAGTCGAAAACCCGGAAAGGGTGACCGCAGGTACAATAAAAAGAAAGGCCCCCAGCAAAGCCTGTTGCAATGTTGTTGAGAACGAAGAAATCATCAACCCAACGCCTATGATCGACAGCACGTAAATGATTAATGCCGGATACAGGGTTGCGAGCGACCCAACAAGTGGTATCCGAAACCAGTACACCGTGACCAGGATGATTAGGGATGCCTCGCCCACGCCAACGATTAATCCAGGCATGGCCTTGCCGATTAACACCTCCCAGGGGCGCAACGGCGTTACCAGCAATTGGTCGAAGGTGCCGGCTTCTCGCTCCCTCGCCACCGAAAGTGCCGTCACCACCAGAGTGACAATCATGGCCAATAGTGCAATGATGCCTGGAACGATGAACCAGCGGCTCTCCAGGTTGGGATTGAACCATGCGCGGATAGTAAGCCGTGCGGGTAGCTTGGTCCCGGTTGACTGTTCCATCCATTCCTGATTGAAATCCGAAACAATAGTTCTGACATAATTGAGCGCCAGCATTGCCGTATTGGAATTGCGGCCATCAATGATCACCTGCACAGGGCAACTCTCTCCTCGCACCAGATTTGCGGAACATTGCTTGCCAATGTGCAGGGCCAGCAATGCGCCCTTGCGGTCGATCAGGGGTGCTATCTCAGTATCTGATTGGAGATAACCGACAAGTTTGAACCCTACCGATCCCTGAAACCTGTTGATTAGTTCGCGGGAGACTGCCCCCGAATCCTCGTTGAATACCGCCAAGCCAGCATTTTCCAAATCAAAGGTTGCGGCATAGCCAAAAATGAGGAGCTGGAGAATTGGCGGTACGATCACCGCCATGCGGCTCTTCTTATCCCGAAACAGTGCCAGAAATTCCTTGATGATCAGAGCGAGGATACGATGGCCCATTACCTGCTCCTATTCAAGGGTCTTTCTGGTCTTGCGATAGACCAGACCAAGAAAAAAAACAGCCATAACTAACAGTGCTGCAGAATTGGGTAAAACTACACTCCAGACATCACCCACCAAAAACAGGGTTTGCAGAATCGAAACATAATACCGGGCAGCGATAAGATGAGTGATCCCTTGAATAAACAGAGGCATGCTCTGGATGTCGAAAATAAAGCCGGAGAGAATAAAAGCCGGAAGAAAGGTGCTGACCAGGGCCACTAGGGCGGCCACAAATTGCGACCGGACCAAGGTGGAAATAAACAGTCCCATGCCGAGCGCTACCAGCAGAAACAGTGCTGACGTTGCCAGCAGCAACCAGATGGAACCGCGCATGGGTACATGAAAAAGAACATCGGCCATGAGCAGAGAAAGCATCAGCCCGCCCATACCGAGGATGAAATAGGGTATCAGTTTGCCGAGCAGGAGTTCGGCTACTGAAATCCTGGTTACCAGCAGGGCCTCCATAGTGCCCCTTTCCCATTCCCTGGCGATGACCAGGGCCGTGAGCAGGGCGCCAATCAGGGTCATGATCACCGCCAGGACTCCTGGTACCAGAAAATCAGTAGAACGCACCTGGGGGTTGTACCAGATTCGTTGTTCCAGTTGCACGGGCGCCTGCAGTTTCTTGCCAGCTCGCTCCGCTTCCTGTTCCAGCCAGCCAAACCAGATCCCCTGGACATAGCCCTCCACCAAGCGCGCGGTATTGGCGTCCACACCATTGACCATGACACTGATTGGTGGCGATTCTTTCCTTAAGTAATCACGATCGAAGTTTTGCCGCAACCAAACAATACCGCTTATCTTCGACTCTCTGAGCGCTGCCTCCGCTTCCTGAACAGAGGTCATGAAGACAGGTGAAAAATAGGGAGATTGGAGAAACCCGCCGCTAAAACTCGAAGCTTGCCCCCCGGGATGTTCGACCACCAAGGCGATGGGTACGTTTTTGGCATCCAGGGAAACCCCGTAACCGAAGATAAGCAAGAGGAGCAAAGGCAGAAAAAAGGCAATTGCAATGCTGGAGGGATCGCGGATAACCTGCAACCATTCCTTGCGGATCATTCCGTTAATGCGCAGCAGACTCCCCGGTTTCATAAAACCGGCTCCTGGCGGCGGCTTGTTTCCAACAGGTTAATGAAAGCATCTTCCATGGTCGCTTCTTGCCCCCCTGCCCCGCCGTACTGTTGCTTCACGGTTTCAGGTGTTCCTTCCGCCAGCACCCTACCCTCGGCCATGATTACCAGACGGTCGCAATACTCCGCCTCCTCCATGAAATGGGTAGTGACCAGCACTGTCACGCCCTGATCGGCCAGACTGTTGATCTGGGTCCAGAATTCCCGACGAGCCAGGGGATCAACCCCAGAAGTTGGTTCATCGAGGAAAAGCACTTCCGGTTCGTGCATCAGGGCCACAGCCAGAGCCAGGCGCTGCTTGAAACCTAGCGGCAGAGCCTGACTTTCAGTGGCGACGAACTGTTCCAGATCAAAGGTAGCCAGAGCCCAGTCAATTTGGGAGGTGCGTCGCTTGCCGTGCAATCCGTAGACGCTGCTGAAGAATTTAAGATTTTGCAGGACTGTCAGATTCCCGTAAAGAGAGAATTTCTGGGCCATGTAGCCAATTCGCGCTCTGGCTGCCGCTGCGGCGGTCCTAAGATTCATACCGGCCACGGTACACGAACCTCCCGATATAGGCAAAAGACCGCAGAGCATCCTGAAGGTGGTGGTCTTGCCAGCACCGTTGGCCCCTAGTAACCCGAAGATCTCGCCGCTTTTCACCCGAAAGCTGACCCGGTCGACCGCAAAAAAATCACCGAACCGGCGAATGATGTTATCGACGGTGATAACGTCCTGACTTGATGAGGTCCCTGCCTTTCTCTGTAGGGTAATTCTGTTGTTTACGGCCGCTGTATCGCCTTTGCCCTTGAGGGTG
>CAITZN010000002.1 GCA_903896915.1 uncultured bacterium | reverse complement strand
GCCGTTTCGCAAGTCTTTTAACCGGCAACATGCACAGTGGCCTGTGTCGAAATTATTCTTATGATTACGATGTGTTACTGTTGTGGCTTGTATCTGTTGCCAGGGGTTTATTGTTGAAAAACCTTGTTGTTGCGCTGAAGGAATGTCAATGTTCTCTCATCGAGAATTGATTGTGCCAAGAATACTTCATCAATCAAGGAGACTGTCATAGGAATCAAAGACAGAGAAATAGTCGGCGTAAATACTGAAAAAGTTTTGTCACTCCTCAACAAGGCCTTTACCGATGGGTGGCTTACCTATTACCAATATTGGCTTGATGTGAAGGGGGCCAAAGGGTCGAATTGGAAGGATAATGGAGCAGCTTAATAAAGAGATTGAGGCTTTGTCGCCCGAAGAGATTCAGAAAACGCTCCACGAGCTACGCGTCCATCAGGTTGGCCTGGAGATGCAGAATTTAGAGCTGCAAAGGGTCCAGAAGGAGCTGGACGCATCAAGGGAGCGCTATTTCGAACTGTATGATCTGGCACCGGTTGGCTATTGCACCATCTCCGAAGATGGGTTGATCCTTGAGACCAATCTCACTGCGGCCATCTTGCTGGGTGTGACCCGCAACGCGTTAGTCAGGCAACCGCTCAATCGGTTCATTCTCATAGAAGATCAGGAAGTCTTCTGCCTACACCGCAAACAGCTCTTGCAAATCGCTGGGCTGCAGGGTTGTGAATTGCGGATGGTGAAAAATGATGGAACAGTCTTCTGGGCATGTATGGAGGCTGCCGTTGCGCAGACGGAAGGACGAACTCTCCTCTATCGAATAATGATATTTGACATCAGCGAGCGCAAGCGGACGGAGATGGAGTTGGTTAATGCAAACGAACAATTCCGCTCTCTGATGCATAACAGTCACGGTATTATTTATACCATTAGTCCTGACGGTGTTGTGAGCTATGTGTCTCCAAGTTATATCAGGTTACTCGGACGTGACCCGTCCGCAATCCTTGGCATGGATTTCAGGAGTTTCATCTTTCCCGATGATATTGCTGCCTGTGAAGCCTTTCAAAGGGAGATATTGCGTACAGGTGTGGTGCAAAAAGGTCTCGAATATCGAGTTTTCCATGCCGATGGTTCCATCCGGTGGCATTTATCCAATTTCACGCCCTGCTTAAATGATAAGCAAGAAATTGTTTCGTTTGTCGGAAGTGCCATGGATATCACCGAACAAAAGCGCTATCAGGTGGAATTGGATGCTGCCCGCAAGACCGCTGAAGAATCCGAAAAGGTCAAGTCCGAGTTCCTGGCTTTGGTCAGCCATGAAATCCGTACGCCTCTTAATGCCTTGGTAGGCTTTAGTGCTCTGGCGCGTAAGACCAGTGATCCTGACATTCTGTCGCAATATCTCGACATTATAGATCATTCTTCTCATTCGTTAATGGATTTGGTTAATGATATTCTCGATCTCTCAAAAATTGAAGCAGGGCAATTGAGCCTGGAAACAATTCCTTTCAATTTGGCAGATACTGTTGATCTCATTGCCTGGCAATACGCTTCGCTGGCCGCGCAGAAACATTTGGAGCTGCGCGTTACCAAAAACATCCCTCAGCCCCTTTGGATATGTGGTGATCCCACACGAATCCGTCAGATTTTAGCCAACTTGATCACTAATGCTATTAAATTCACTGAGTCTGGCAACGTAACCTTGAACGTCACCACCACATCATCAATACTTGATACTTGTAGCCTCACAGTCCGTTTAGAAGTGCGTGATACCGGCATAGGCATTGCTAGCGACAAACTTAATGTACTGTTTCAACCCTTTCGACAGGTCGATACGAGTATATCCCGTAAATTCGGTGGTACCGGGCTGGGGCTGGCGATTGTACAGAGTTTGGTGAAGGTGATGAATGGTCGCATCGAAATTGCCAGTGATGAAGGGCAGGGAAGCTGTTTTGTAGTGGAACTGCCCTTTGCGGAGTGCGTTCAACCTGTTTATAAAAAAATTCCGACACCGATCGTTGCTCCTCTGCACATCTTGGTAGTTGAGGATAATGCCTTTAACAGACGCTTCTTGGTTGATACCCTC
>CAITZN010000001.1 GCA_903896915.1 uncultured bacterium | reverse complement strand
TTCCACCCACCGTCGGATAGTACGGAGCCAGGGCTGCAACCTCGGCAACGCCGGAAAGAACATCGCGATGCAAACCCGCCAAAAGCAGCAAAGGAACATCAAAAGAAGACCGAGTTGCTGCAGCCTGCAGCAGCCACTCGACCAAAGGATCGCGGCTCTGCCCTACCTCCAGCCAATCCGCCAACAGGCCGAAAAGCCGGGAATACAAAGGGGAATATCCGGCAGCAAATGCCTGCTGCTTGCGGAATCTTCCGGTCAGTCGAACTTGCAAATCATTTATGGGTAGAGACGGTTGAGCCAAGCAGACTCCTTCGCACTAGTGCCGGGGTTGACAGGGGCGGGTGATGGTCTTTATTGCTGCGTTTTTCCGACTCCGGCCGGCCCTTTTCCCTTTTTTTGTACCAACATGGCACGATTGACATTTTTAATTTCCTCCACCTGCCAGCCATCCACCCGGAACAGCTCCTCGCGGTTAGAGACCTTGAGCACGTACGATGGCAGCTCCGGCAACTGCCCCTTTGCGTCCTTGGCCTCGGCCTTTGCTGGCAGAAGAGCAAAGACATACTCAATGCTGGCACCGCCTTCCTGCTCCACACTGTAGCGCAGAGCCGGAGTTCCCAAGCCATATTCGGGTTTGAGCTCTTTGCCGAGCACTGTGCTGATGGCAAGATTAGCAACCCGTTTGACCAGGGCATCCCGACGCGCTGTAACGATTTCCTCATCAGCTGTCAAATCGCTCGGCTGCAGACCTTCTTTGTGGCGCTCCAACTGCAGTCCTGGCAAAGCGACCCGCATGATCTGTTCGGCCTTGAGTTGCAGCACCCTGGTGTCGACCCAGGCGTCAGCCTGCATCTCCAACTCGTGTGAGGCCAAGGCGAGCGCCTGGATTTCCTGGCTGCCGTCTACCCTGACATAGGTTTTACGCAATCCCGGTGAAGAACCGAAATAGACGACGCCCAGATCGGTACTGTTATTGCGTAAAGTCAATTTTCGCTCAAAGCGATCACTCGCGACCTTGAAACGTTTGGCAGCCTCAAGGGTGGTTGCCTCGGGCCAGCCCCGTTGCTGCCCCGCAAGCCGGTCGATGAGTTCCTGCACCCGCACCGTGTCTGCCGGGAAAGAGGCTAATGCCGGCAACTGCCACTGATCCTTTTCCTTGGTCAGTTGCAGCTTATGCCCTTCGCCGTCCTCCAGCACCAACGCATTGACCTCAGCCGTATTGATTTTGAGCAGCGTCTCTTTATCCGACTGTGGACCGGTCAAGCGATCATTGGCCACATGACTCCACACCGCCAGCCCAGACTGCACCACAACCAGGAACGCACAGATACCTATCAGTTTCTTCATGATCAGGCCCTCCCGGAGACAAGCAATTGCTCGCGTTGCCGAGTCCTTGCCCTGACAAAGCGCCATCCGCCCCAAACAACCAGCATACCGAGGATAGCGAGTCCGTAATTCAGATATTCCCAGAGTATTCGCGCTTCCTTGCTCATCGGCAGCAGGGTTCGCGCAAAATGGCCACGACCGCGGATGCTCAACAAGCCGCGGTCCTCAAGCGACCAGTCGATACAATTGGCCACCAATTGCAGCGGGTTAAGGTAGCGGGTACCTCCCGCACCGGAAGCAAGCTCCAGACTGGTATCGGCAAGGAAAGTGTTGGAGGCCATCAGGATAATCCGGGCCGAATCCGAAGACCGCTCCAGCACCCTGCCAATCACCTCGTGCGTCTTGTCATTATCCTCCGTCAGGCTGCCATCACCAGGCGTACCCCTTCCCGCCACTTTCTTACCCTGCGCCGTTTCATCCTTTTTCGCCTGTTGTTTACGAGCTACCTCAAGCAGTGGCGAGGTTTTGCCCTTGAACCAGGAATCGAATGTGCCTTCGACCATCACAGCCAGCAACTGCCGGCTAGTATCCTGGCCCCGAGAAAATCCATACTCGCCGTAACGGTTAAAATCCGGCTGAATGGTCAGGGAATCGGAAAGCCATGATCCTTTTGAACTCTCCAGCAACCGAACCACCTGCCTCTCTTTATTTTTGTTCGCATCGACACTGATGGGCGAGGCCCAGGTCATCGAAAGTTGTTCGATCCCAGTGACCAGACCACTGGTGCGGTCCATGCCGTCACCACGGATATCGACAAAATAGGGATAGCTGAGCAGATGGGTTTCCTGGACAGTATAGCCACCGCCAGCCTGCCGCTCAACCGGGACCGGAAAGGCGGCATTCTGCGGATCAAGAACCATAGAGGGAGCCAGAGAGAGGCCATACCCTGCCAGCCACTCGGCAAGACCGC